>CACLKK010000001.1 GCA_902607525.1 uncultured Pelagibacteraceae bacterium
CAAGTAAACGATACAGCTTTTTTCATAAATAGAACTATACCGCTAATTTATAGGCGAAATCTTTTCCTAAACTTTCTCTTAAATGAGCACAAAAGCGAGCCCCTTCAGCACCATCTATAACTCTGTGATCATAGGATAAAGATAATGGAAGCATTATCTTGTTTTCATATTTGCCGTCAACAAAAACTTGCTTCTTTTCAGCTCTCCCTATACCGAGAATTGCTACTTCTGGTTGGTTAATTATAGGAGTAAAAAAACTACCTCCAATGCTTCCCAAACTTGAAATTGTCATTGATCCACCAAAAAATTCTTTTTTATCAATTTTTAGATCTTTACACAATTTAGCAATTTTTTTTAATTCTTGTCCTAGTTCAGTTATATCTTTTTTATCTGCATTCCTAATTTTTGGAACCATTAATCCATGCGGCGTATCCATTGCTATACCTACGTGAAAATATTTTTTATATATAAGTTTTTCTTTTTTTAGATCCAATGAAGAATTAAAATTTGGATAATCTTTTAAGGCTTTTACTAAAGCTCTAATTATAAAAGGTAATGGAGTAATAGAAAGCTTTTCACCAGTATAAAGATCTCTTAAAGATTTTCTGAATTTTTCCATTTCAGTTATATCTGCTTCGTCATGTTGCGTGACATGTGGAATTTCGTTCCAAGATTTTTCTAAATGAGGGCCAGCAATTTTTTTAAGACGTGGAAGAGGTTTTGTTTCAATTTTACCAAACTCAGAATGATCATACTGTAAAGAGATTGTGGCATGTTTTTTATGAACTTTTCCAGAGATTGATTCTTTAACGAATGATTTGACATCTTCTTCCGAAACTCTTCCTTCTCTTTGGGAGCCTTGTATTTGGTATATATCTGCTCCAAACTCTCTTGCTAATTTTCTAACTTTTGGACTTGCACTTACTATTTTTTTTTCATCTGACATATTTATAATTCTGTAGGAATAGGTTTTTCTTTATCAATATTATATCTCTTCATTGCCTTCTGAGCATGCTTCGATGGAATAAGCTGTTCTTTAGCTAGTGCGCTTAATGTATATGTAACAATATGCTCCTTATCAACTTCAAAAAATTTTCTTAATTTTTTTCTACTATCACTTCTTCCGTATCCATCAGTTCCGAATGAATAAAATGGTTTGGAAAGATAGGGTCTTATTTGATCAGCGTAACTTCTCATATAGTCGGAGGCAGCAATAATTGGGCCATCTCTTTTGTTTAAACATTTTTGTACATATGATTTTTCTGGTTTTACTCCAGGATTAAGAAGATTTTTTCTCTCTGTCTCCATTCCTTCTCTTCTTAATTCATTAAAACTTGTTACACTCCAAACATCACTGTCAACGCCATAATCTTTACTTAAAACTTCTGCTGCAGATAACATTTCTCTCAATATTGTTCCACACCCCAGTAATTGAATTTTAATTTTTCCTTTATTATTAAATTCCTTAAACAAATACATTCCCTTAAGTATGCCTTTTTCACAATCTCTTGGAATTGATGGATGTTTATAATTTTCATTCATTACAGTTACATAATAAAAAATATTTTCTTGTTTATCATGCATTCTGCTTAGCCCTTCTTTTAAAATCACTGCTAGCTCATAAGCAAAAGTAGGGTCGTAGCTAATACAATTTGGAATAGTTGATGCAAGTAAGTGACTATGACCATCTTGGTGCTGTAGACCTTCCCCTGCTAAAGTTGTTCTACCTGCCGTTGCTCCTATCAAGAATCCTCTCGTTTGAGAATCTCCAGCAGCCCAAATAAGGTCCATCACTCTCTGAAAACCAAACATAGAGTAAAAGGTATAAATCGGTATCATTTCTAAATCATGATTGGTATAAGATGTGCCTGCCGCTATCCATGAGGATATTGATCCTGATTCTGTAATTCCTTCTTCCAAAACTTGACCTTTTTTGTCTTCTTTATAAGAGCTAAGCTGTTCCGAATCTTCAGGTTCATATTTTTGTCCTTCATGCGCATAAATACCGATCTTTTGAAAAAAACCTTCCATTCCAAAGGTTCTAGCCTCATCTGGAATGATTGGTACTAATCTTGAAGCGATATTTTTATCTCTTAATAAACTGGTTAACATTCTCACAAGAGCCATTGTCGTAGACATTTCACGATCTCCTGAAGATTTAAGCATGTTTTCAAAAATATCTTTTGAAGGTTTTTTTATAGGTTTTGCATAAGAAGTTCGCTCTGGTAAATTTCCTCCAAGCTTCATTCTTCTTTCTTTGATATATTTTATTTCTTCTGATTTTTCTCCCGGTTTGTAGAATTCAATATTTTTAACTTGTTTATCAGTAAGCGGGATATCAAATCGATCTCTATAATAAAGAAGATCTTCTTCTCCTAGTTTTTTTTGTTGATGGGTAGTATTGGTGCTTTCTCCAGATTTGCCCATGCCATAACCTTTGATTGTTTTGGCTAAAATAACTGTTGGTTGACCTTTAGTTTTCATAGCCATATCATATGCGGCATAAACCTTGTGTGGATCGTGCCCACCTCTGTTAAGTTTCCATACATCTCTGTCGGTCATAGATGATACTAAATCTTTTAGTTCAGGATACTTACCAAAAAACTTCTCCCTTACATAAGCTCCTCCTTTAGCTTTAAAAGCTTGGTACTCCCCATCAACACATTCATTCATTCTTTTAACTAACAAACCACTTTTGTCTTTTGCTATTAAAGGATCCCAATACGAGCCCCAAATTACTTTTATTACATTCCAGCCTGCTCCTCTAAAAATGCCTTCTAACTCTTGAATGATTTTTCCATTTCCCCTAACAGGTCCGTCTAATCTTTGTAGGTTGCAATTAATAACAAATATTAAATTATCTAATTTTTCTCTTGCAGCTAACCCAATAGCTCCTAAAGATTCAGGTTCATCCATTTCTCCATCACCAAGAAAGGCCCAAATTTTTCTATCTTCATTTTTTAATAAACCTCTATTAATTAAATATTTTGTAAATCTGGCCTGGTAGATTGATAAAATTGGACCAAGACCCATCGATACCGTAGGGAATTGCCAAAATTTAGGCATTAGCCAAGGGTGAGGATAAGATGAAAGTCCATTAACGCCCACTTCTTGCCTAAAATTACTTAATTGATTTGCGGTAAGTCTTCCTTCCAAAAAAGCTCTAGCATACATTCCTGGAGCACTATGACCTTGAAAATAAATTAGATCTCCTCCAAATTTATTATTTTTAGCCCGCCAAAAATGATTCATACCTACGTCATAAAGTGTAGCAGCTGAAGCAAATGTTCCTATATGACCTCCTAATTCTGGATTTTTTTTGTTTGCTTTCACAACCATTGCTGCAGCATTCCATCTAATTAGTGATCTTATTTTTCTTTCAATATTTTGATCGCCGGTAGATTTTGTTTCGTTTTCTGGTGTTATAGTATTTATATAAGGTGTATTTCTTGTTAAAGGTTTATTAACACCTTCCTTATAAGTTTCATCGATTAATTTTTTTAAAATATAATGAGCTCTATCTGAACCATCTTTAGAAATAACTGCGCTTAAAGAGTCTAGCCATTCTTTTGTCTCTGTTGGATCGATATCAGCACCATTTGAACGAGCAGGAATTTTTCTAGTATTTTCTTTTTTCACTTTAGAAGGAATTGTCGATTCAGCTTGTTTAATAATTTTTTCAGTCTCTGGTGAAACCTCATCTTCTTTTAAAATTAACGGTGTTTGTTTTTTTTGTGAAGGTTTAGCTGGTTTTTCTAACTTTTCTACCTTTTCTGAAATTTCAGCTTTATCATCTTCAATTGTTGCTAAAACACTTCCTTTGGAAACCTTATCTCCAATTTTCACCTGTAATGAAGAAATTTTTCCTGAAAAAGGAGATGGAACTTCAACGCTAGATTTATCACTTTCAAGAGTTACGATTGGATCGTTTTTTTTTATTATGGCTCCAGGCTTTGTTAAAATTTCAATTATTTCGACATTCTCGAAATCACCTATATCTGGAACGGTTATTTTTGATGCCATATTTAATGTTTTATTTATACCACAATTTAATCTTTTTTCAGCCATGTAAATAATCACACTACAGCTATGACGCTAATTTTAGAAAATTTAGTAAAGTTGTTTACACCAAAATATAAAAATTTAGATGCAAAATTTTGGGTTCAAAAAGTGATTTTAAAAAAATATTTAAAGAAAAATTAAAAATTACGCTCTAGACACATCGCAATTCCCATTCCTCCCCCTACGCAAAGGGTAGCGAGCCCTTTTTTGGAATCTCTTTTTTGCATTTCATGTAATAATGTTACAACTATTCTTGTTCCTGAAGCTCCTATAGGATGACCTAAGGCAATAGCCCCACCATTCACATTAACTTTTTCTTCGGGCAAACCTAAATCTTTTATTACGGCCAAACTTTGGGCTGCAAAAGCTTCGTTTGATTCAATTAGATCTAATTCGTTTGTTTTCCAGCCGGCTTTTTCTAAAGCTTTTTTTGATGCAGGAATTGGTCCAGATCCCATTAAAGCCGGATCTACTCCACATGTAGCCCAGCTAACAATTCTAGCCAAAGGCTTTAGACCTCTTTTTTCAGCTTCTCGCTCTTCCATCAAAATAACAGCTGCTGCTCCATCATTTATTCCGGAAGCATTACCTGGAGTAACAGTTCCTTTACTTTTAAATGCAGGTTTCAGTTTTTCCAATTTTTCAATGCTCATTCCATTTCTTGGATGTTCATCAATTTCAAATTTTTTTATAGAAATGATTTCATTTTTAAAATTTCCTTTTTTTTGCGCTTTTTCAGTTTTAATTTGTGAAGATAATGCAAAACTATCCTGTTCTTTTCTTGTAATCTTCCATTTTTCTGCAACATTTTCAGCTGTCACTCCCATATGATAACCATTAAATGCATCCCAAAGTCCATCTTTCATCATAGTGTCTACAAGTTTTGATTCGTCTAATTTTTTATCATTACGGAAATTAATTGAGTGAGGTGCGTTCGTCATACTTTCCTGTCCACCTGCAACTACTATTTTTGCATCATTTGAAATAATAGATTGATACCCGTTTGCAATTGATCTCAGTCCAGATCCGCAAACTTGATTCACTATATAGGCAGGTTTTTCAATCGGTAAACCAGCTTTGATCCCGGCTTGCCTTGCAGGATTTTGTCCGGTTCCGGCTGTTAAAACCTGTCCCATAATTAAATCATCAATCTCTTCAGGTTTTAATTTTGATTTTTTTATAACTTCTTTTATCACAATTGATCCAAGGTCATGTGCCTGCATGTCTTTTAGCGATCCACGGAATGTTCCTATAGCTGTTCTAGCTGCGGAAGTGATTACTATATTTCTTTCTTTAAAACTCATAATTTATGTACTTTGTTAAATGATAAAATGAATCTCTTCAATAACAACATACAATATTAACATTACAAAAAAAATTAAGCATAATGGCGCTTCAAATAATACTTATTCTTTGATAAATAAAGATTGAGCGCCTGTAGCTCAATTGGATAGAGCGCTTGGCTACGGACCAGGAGGTTCTGGGTTCAACTCCTAGCAGGCGCGCCATAAATAAACATTAATTATGAACTTAAATAGATATCAAATATGACTTTACGAAAAGCGGTTATATATTTTTTTATTGTAATTGTATTATTTATAATTGTTTTGACTTTAATTTTTTAGAGAAAAAATATGAATGATGGATTTGAACAAATAAGTCTTAAAGAAGGTTTTATGAAACACAATGGTGGTGTTTTGTTTAAAACTATTTCTAAAAATGAATATGAATTTAAAACAACAATTAATGCAATTCACCTAAACTCTGCCGGCATCACTCATGGTGGTTTTATAGCAGCTTTGGTTGATGCGGGCGCTGGAACAGCAGCTCATAGATCGGCTGATCAAAATCCATGTGTGACTATTTCTCTGGAATTAAAATTTATTTCAGCAGTAAAATTAGGCCAAGAATTAATTGGAAAAACTAAAATACAAAAAAAAACTAAATCTTTAGTTTTTTTAACTTGTGAACTTGTATCTGAAAATAAAATAGTTGCTACCGCATCAGGCGTGTGGAAAATCTTAAGTAAAAAAATTCCAGGAGCTGGACCAGGTGGATAAATTATTCTGCGAAATATTTTTGTGTGCTTGCTTACTAATTATTGTGCGTAATTTCTAAATCTTTATCTTGTATATATTTAAATCCATACTTTAAAGACAATTCCGCTTTATGAAGTTCTATTCCCATGTCAGCAGCATGTTGCAACGTTGAAATAAAATTTTCTCTAATTAAAGTGTTTACTATTTCTATTGCTGTTTTACCTTTAATTACTGCAACCATATCATTTATGGCTGCATTACCTAATTTAGTAAATTTACAGTAACCAACTTGAATAATTTTTTTTTTCTTATCTACTTCAATTAAAAAATATCCTTTCGGATCCATTTTCCAATCTTTTATTTTATGATATTTGGCAATTAATCTTTTTTTAATTTTTTTGTTAATATTATACCATCTGCCCTTGATAACATTTTTGTTTGAATTATCTTTTTTCATTTATTGTTTACCGTCTTTTGTAGTTCATGTACCCAAAACCAAAAAGTAAAATCAAAGCAAAAGGGTAAACAATTGCCTTATTGGGTCTTTCTAAATTCTCAATTTTAAATTCAGTAATAATATCACCCATTTCAATACCATCTTTCTTTGCAAAACCTTTCCAATCGAGTGTGTCTACTATCGTTTTACCACCTTGTTCAACTAAACTAATACCATAATCTTCTAAAGAATAGTTTTTATCAAAGCTGTTACTTTCAATTACAAAAAGTTTATATCTCTCTCCGTAATCAGTATTTCTAGTTATTTTTATATGAACATCTCGATCTGGTTTTAAAGTAACCATTTCTAAGTTATTTATTTGTAAAGGAGAATACTCAAATTTTGGATAGAATTTATCCATAACATAATCGGGCCTTAAAAATGATAAAGAAATTAATAAAAAAACTATTATTTCATACCACCTCATTTTATTAACGAACCAAGCCTGGGTGGCTGCTGTAAATACTAATATACCAATTAAAGAAGTTATAATTACTACTAAAGCATGCCAAATATTTTCTATACCAATTAAAAGAAGTTCATGATTAAACAAGAACACAATAGGAAGAATGGCTGTTCTTAAGCTATACCAAAAAGCTTGTACTCCAGTCCTAAGAGGATCTCCGCCCGAAATACCTGCTGCCGCATATGATGCGAGACCCACCGGAGGAGTTACGTCTGCCATCAGTCCAAAATAAAACACAAATAAGTGAACAGCTATAAGTGGAAATATATATCCAGAAGCATTTCCGACGTCTACTAAAACCATAGACATTAATGAAGCTACAACAACATAGTTTGCAGTAGTAGGAAGACCCATGCCTAACAACAAACACAGAACTATAGTTAATAATATTAATATTACGACGTTATCTTTAGCAATAGATTCTATTACAATAATTAAATTTGTACTTAATCCCGTAGAACCCACTGCTCCTACTATTACTCCCGCGGTTGCAATAGCAATTCCAACTGCAACCATGTTTATGGCACCTTTTTCAAATCCTACAATAGTTTGATTAAACCAAATTTTTAAAGCATCTTTAAAGTTTGATTCTTTTCTTGATTTAATTAATTTGTTTAACAAATTAACCAGAACTAATGCGATGGTTGCATAAAAAATTGAGTAAGAAGCCGTGAAACGGAGGACAACCAATAAATATATTAAAACAAAAATTGGAATTAAAAAATGTAAACCAGCTAAAAAAGTCTTTTTTAAATGCGGAACATCTTTTTCTTCCATGCCTTTAAGATTTAATTTTAAAGCTTCAAGGTGTGAAATATAAAACAAAGCTATGTAAGATATAATTGCTGGTAAAAATGCATGTTTTACAACTTCGAAATAAGTAACTCCTATAAAACTTGCCATGACAAAAGCTGCTGCTCCCATAACTGGAGGCATTATTTGTCCATTAACTGAAGATGATACTTCTATTGCTCCTGCTTTCTCTTTTGAGAATCCAGTTTTTTTCATAATCGGGATAGTGAAGGTTCCTGTAGTAACTGTATTTGCAACTGAAGAACCAGATATCATCCCCGTCATGCCGGATCCTAAAATGGCTGCCTTAGCAGGTCCTCCTCTCATTTTCCCAACCATAGCAAAAGCTAAGTCCAGAAAATATTTACCGCCACCTGCAGTTTCCAAAAGCGCACCAAATAGAACAAACAAAAATATAAAATCTACTGACACACCAATAGGAATTCCAAATATAGCTTCTTGATCAAACCATTGAAATCCAACAAGTCTCTTTAATGATAATCCACCATGAGAAATTATATCGGGAGCATATTGACCAAAATAAGAAAATAATAAGAAAATTATTGCTATTATAGCCAAAGGTTTTCCTATTACTCTTCTCGTTGCTTCAAGTAAAATTAAAATTCCAATTGTTCCAATAATTAATTCGATTGGTATATTAATTTCCCCTAAAGTAATGTTTAAAAGAACTCCCCCTCTATCTATAAGTTGATCATAAAAAAAGTAAATATATAAACAACAAAAAGTACCAACTATACTTATTAAAATATCAAAAACTGAAATTTTTTTATTTCGTGAAATAGGAAATATTAAAAATGCTAAAAGCAAAGCAAAACCTAAATGAATTGCTCTTGCTGGTAAACCCTTAAACATTCCAATATTAAATATGAATGGAAATGGTGAAGCATACCAAAGTTGAAATAAGGACCAAATAATTGCTATGGCTGCAACAATTTTTAAATGTAGTCCTGTCAGATTTCTAGTTGGAGATAAATCTTCGTGAATTTTGCTTTTAATTTTTATATCAGTTTTTTGGTCCATTTATAAAGGATACTTTACTATAAAAAAAAGGCCCAATAAATATATTGGGCCTTTTAATTTAATTATGTACTTGAATTACATTAATCCAGCTTCTTTATAGTATTTAATCGCACCAGGATGTAGCGGCGCAGATAAACCATCAGATATCATATTTTTCTTTTCTAATGGACCAAAAGCAGGATGTTGTGCTTTGAAAGCATCAAAGTTTTCAAAAACGGCTTTTGTTACTAAATAAACCAGTTCTTCAGGAACATCAGCGCTAGTTACTACAGTAGCTTTAACTCCAAAAGTAGTTACATCTTTTTTTTGTCCAGTATAAGTGCCAGCTGGTATTGTTGCTGCTGCATAATAATCTGCACCATCAATTAAACCTTGTACAGGTCCGCCTGTAAGATTAATTGGTAGAGCTTTTGCTCCGCAAGTAGCTGCTTGTTCCATAGCACCATTTGGAAATCCTACTGAATAACCAAATGCATCTATTTTACCGTCACATAGTGCTTTAACTTGTTCTGATGAAGTTAATTCTGTTACTCCTTTAAAGTAACTATTATCAACACCCATTGCTTTCATAAGTTCTTCCATAGTTCCTCTTTGACCTGAACCAGGGTTACCTATGTTAACAGTTTTACCTTTAAGACCCTTAAAGTCTTTAACTTTTGCTTTTTTTCTAGCCCAAATTTGGAAAGGCTCGTTATGAACTGAAAAAACAGCTCTTAAATTACCGAACTTTTTTCCTTCCCATTTACTTGAACCATTAACAGCATGAAATTGCCAGTCAGACTGAGCTACACCAAATTGGAATTCGCCTTCTTTAATTTGTCCAATGTTATAGTTAGAACCTCCAGTTGACGGAGCAGTACATCTATATGCTTTATTTGTACCTTTTTTTCTTCCATGGTCTGCACTTATTGCAAACTTGTGCATCATTTTACATATTGCATTACCAGTTTGGAAATAAACTCCAGTTGGTCCACCCGTACCTATTGTAAAGAACTCTGCAGACTTTGCTATCGTCGCCAATGGCGCTGATAGAGCAATCATCATCAGTGCTCCAGCAATAGTGGAAATAAATTTTCTCATTTGTTCCCCCATTATTATTGTTTAAATTTAAACTTAATATAATGAGGATACCAATTTTAAAATGATTCTAAAGTGAATTTGACCATTCTTTTAAGGCGCTCACTCCATCAACTATATTTGGTGCATATTTTTTTAAATCAGCATCATCTAGTTTTTTACTACCTAAAATACCTTTTAAAAAATTAGCCCCATCAAAGTCGGTATAACTTAATCTAGCAATCATTTTGTTACTAGGCAGCCCAAAATCACTACCCGGGAGAAGAGCTACGCCAGTTTTATTTAAAATATCTTTGCACATTTCAGAAGATGAAGAAAATTTTGCACTAGTAAATTCTGGAAATAAATAAAACCCACCTTCAGGCTGCAAAACATTTATTGCGTTAGACTTCAAATTTTCATAAACATAGTTAGCTACAAAAGATAGTATTTTTTTTACTTTCATTAAATAATCCGAGTGATCATCCTTGTAAGCTCTCACCGCAGCATATTGAACTGGAGCGCTAACTGAAGTAAACGATTCGCTGCATAATATTTTTAAACTATTTTTTAATTCAGCAAGTTGATCGGGTATAGCAAAAAAACCAAGCCTCCAACCGCCTGCTCCACACCATTTACTCAACCCAGAGCTAACTATAGTTCTTTCAGGATAAATACTAGAAATAGATTTATATTGGTCATTAAAAGTAAGACGAGAATATATTTCATCAGAAAGTATGATTAATTTATATTTTTTAGCAACATCAACAATTTCTTCCAAATTTTTACAAACCGTACCTGATGGATTGTTTGGGGAGTTTATTAAAAGCAATAAATTTTTATTTTTTATGCTTTTAATTTTTTCTTCTAATTTTTCAGCCGTTGGAAACCAATTAGAATTACTTGTTGTTTGAATCCAGTGAACTTTATTTTTTGCAATTATTGCTTGAGGTTGGTACGAAACCCAACTTGGTGCTGGAAGCAATATGTCTCCTTCAAAGGCAATTTGGGTAAGAAACATAAGCTCCTTTGTTCCTGGACCAACTATTATATTTTCTTTGTTAAAATTATTATTATTATTTTTATTTAAATGATTTGCTATTACAGATCTTAATTCTTCAAGCCCTTGCATTTGTAAATAAAAATTTTTACTTGAATTATTTTTTAATTCTAAAACAACAGATTCAGGAATGGGAAAAGGAGATTGACCAAAACCGAACTTATAAACTTTTTTACCACTTTTTTTAAGTTTATTAGACTCTTCATTTATTGCTAATGTTGCTGAAGGTTTTAGTTGTCCTATTTGTTTTTTTGTTAATTTATTCATCTAATTCTTTAATATTTTTAAATTGTTTTAAGCTATCTGGATTAGCTAAAGCTTCCAAGTTTTTAATTGTCTCGCCCTCAACGCTTTGTTTAACAGCTAATTCAACAAGTTTACCATTTTTTGTTTTAGGAATTTCTAAAATGGAAATTATTTTTGAAGGAACGTGTCTAGGTGAAGCATTGTTTTTTATCTCTTTTTTAATTTTATCCTTAATTGCATTAGTCAAATAATAACCCTTATTAAGAACAACAAACAAAATTATTCTAACATCATTTTTCCATGACTGACCAATAACAATAGATTCTTTTACTTCTTTAAATTTTTCAACCTCACTATAAATTTCTGATGTTCCTAACCTTACACCTCCTGGATTAAGTGTAGTGTCAGATCTTCCATATATTATAAATCCACCATTATTTGTTACTTTTGCAAAGTCACCGTGGTGCCAAACGTTTTTATATTTTTCAAAGTAAGCAGATTTATATTTTTTATCTCCAGTGTCATTCCAAAACTTCACTGGCATAGAAGGAAAAGGTTTTTTGCAAACCAATTCCCCTTTTTTGTTTTTTATAGGAAAACCTTTTTCATTAAATATATCTACATCCATACCCAGTCCTCTATTTTGTATCTCACCTTCATAAACAGGTTGAAACAAATTTCCCAAAACGAAGCAAGAAACTATATCGGTACCACCTGAAATAGATGATAAATGAACATCTTTTTTTATATTATTGTAAATATATCTAAATCCTTCTTTTGACAAAGGGGAACCGGTAGAACAAATGGTTCTCAAGCTGGAAAGATTGTAATTTCTTTTTGGAACAACTTTATTATTGTTAAGAGTATCAATATATTTTGCGCTTATTCCAAAAAGTGTAACTTTCTCATCGTTAGCAAATTTAAATAACAAATCATCTCTTTTGTACATTGGAAAACCATCAAACAACAAAATTGTTGCGCCTGAAGAAAGAGCGCCAACTAACCAATTCCACATCATCCAACCACAAGTAGTAAAATAGAAGACGCGGTCATTATCTTTTACATCGGAATGTATTTGTAATTCTTTATTATGTTGAAGCAAAACTCCACCTGTTCCATGGCAAATACATTTAGGTTTTCCTGTTGTGCCACTAGAGTAAAGAATAGCCAGAGGATCATTGAAATTCGACAAAACATAATTAATTTTATTTTTTTTCTTTAAACTAATTAAATCTCTCCAAATAAATGTTTTAACTTTAGCATTTATAACTTTTTTAATTTTTTCTCCAGGATATGGAACAATTACAACTTTACTAATTGACGGTACATTATCGAGAATTTTGGGTAGTCTATCTAAAATGTTAATTTTTTTTCCATTATAAAAATATTTTTCTCCTATAAATAATATTTTTGGTGAAATTTGTGAAAATCTATCAATAACTCCTGATGTACCAAAATCTGGTGAGCAAGAAGACCATATGCCCCCAAGAGCTGCTGTACTTATATATGCCGTTACAGTTTCTGGTATGTTGGGCAAATATGCTGCCACACGATCCCCTTTTTTTATTCCATTAGATTTCATCCATTTTGAAATTTGAGAAACATTAAAATTTAAATTTTTCCAAGACAATTCTGTTCTATATCCATTTTCACTCTTAAATATAATTGCTGGTTTTGAGTTATTTTTTTTAAGAAGATTTTGCGCATAATTAAGCTTACTATCGTAAAAAAATCTATTTTTGAAAAAAGTATTTGATTTTTTTAGTATAATTTTTCCTAGTACTCCTTTTACTTTTGTAAAATCCCAAATAGATTTCCAAAATAATTGGGGATTGTCGATTGACCATTTCCAAATTTTATTAAAGTCATTGCCGGCACCAATTTTATAATTCTGTCTTATAAAATTAGAATAAGAAGCTAAATTTGTTTTATTTAACTTTTTGCGGTTGCTTTTCCAAAGATAGGTTTTCATTGGTTCATTATGCCAAAAAAAATTAATATTGAATTCTTTAAAATTATGCTAAACTTATTTTTCGATTATTGAAAAGGAGAACTTCTATTTGGATGATTCGGTCACGTTTTAATCATCTTTTGTTCCTAATGAAAATCTAAATATAGTATATCAAAAATAACTAAACACAATTTATGGAAAATAATTTAAATAGGATTACTGCAGTTTTAGGACCTACCAATACAGGCAAAACTCATTTGGCTGTTGAAACAATGCTTGGATATGAAAGTGGGATCATAGGTTTTCCTTTAAGGTTGCTAGCAAGAGAGATTTACGACAAATGTGTAGATAAAGTTGGAAAAGAAAAAGTAGCTCTTATTACGGGTGAAGAAAAAATAATACCTAAATTACCAAAATATTATATTTGCACAGTAGAATCTATGCCCCAAGATATCATTGTAGATTTTGTTGCCGTTGACGAAATTCAAATGTGTGTTGACCACGAGAGAGGTCACATCTTTACAGACAGACTATTACATGCAAGAGGCGATAAACTAACTATGTTTCTTGGGTCGCACACTATGAAATCTATAATAGCGTCTCTTGTTGAGGGTGCGGAGTTTGTAAGTAAAGAAAGATACTCAAAATTGACTTATAGCGGATATAAAAAAATATCTCGCTTAAATCCTAAAACAGCTTTAATTGCTTTTTCTGTTGATGAAGTTTACGCAATAGCGGAACTGGTAAGAAGACAAAAAGGAGGTGCAGCAATAATTATGGGCTCATTAAGTCCAAAAACTAGAAATTCTCAAGTTGAATTATACCAATCAGGGGACGCTAATTTTCTTGTAGCAACTGACGCTATTGGTATGGGAATAAATATGGATATAGACAATGTGAGTTTTACAAACATAAGAAAATTTGATGGAAAAAAAACAAGAAAGTTATCATTAAGTGAAATTTCACAAATTGCAGGTAGAGCTGGGCGTCATATTAACAATGGTACTTTTGGAGTTACAGGAGAATGTAAACAATTTTCTTCAGATGAAATTGAAAAATTAGAAAATCATGAACTTAATAAAATTGACGTACTTTATTGGAGAAACTCTAAAATTAATTTTGATAGTATTAAAAATTTACTCTCTTCACTCGAAGAAAATACGAATAATGAATTATTAAAAAAAATTAGTGATTGTGAAGATGAAAAAGTATTAAAATTTTTGATAAAAAATGAAAAAAATATTAAAGAGGATTTTTCTAAAGACTTTACAAAATTGCTTTGGGAATGTTGTCAAATACCTGATTTTTCTAAAAAAGCTTACGGAAATCATATAGAGGTGGTGAAAAAAGTTTTTGAATTTTTAACATCAAAATCTGGAAAAGTTACCAATGAATATATGAAAAAACAACTTGAACACTTAGACAAATATGATGGCAATATTGATACGTTGGCTAACAGAATTTCCAATGTGAGAACTTGGTCCTACGTGGCAAATAAAAAAAATTGGGCAAGCAATTCTGATTATTGGATTGAAAGATCTAAATATATTGAAGATAAACTTTCTGACAAACTTCATGAAGAATTAACAAAAATTTTTGTAGACAAAAGGATTAGTGTTTTATCAAGAAGCCTCCAACAAGACATTAGTTTAGCAACTGAAATTAAAAATGAAAATGAAGTTATAATTGATGACCAGTATATTGGTCACCTAAATGGTTTGAAATTAAACTTGGATTTAAAATCAGGATCTCTAAAAACTGATATTAAATCTCTTAAAAAAGCAGCCAGACAAGCCATTGCTCCAGAGCTGATGAGAAGGGTGAATAAAATAATTAAAAGTGAAGTGATGCGACTCGATGATGATCATAAAATATATTGGATGGATAACCCTATTGCACGAATTTCCAAAGGCAATGATTATTTAAATCCAAAATTGGAACTTATAGTTGATGAAGCTATTGACCTTGAATCTAAAGAAAAATTAAGAATAAATTTAGAAAAAAAATTACACAAGCTAATCTCCATGGAACTTTCAGATCTTGTTAATTTAAGTAAATCAAAATTTAAAAATAATTATGTACGAGCACTATGTTATCAGTTATTCGAAAAAAATGGTGTGATGAAAAGAGAGTCGGTTCATCAAATGATAAAAAATATTTCTAAAGAAGATAGATCTAGTTTAAGAAAAAATGGAATTAAAATAGGAAGATACCACGTTTTTCTTCCTAGGATGCTTAAACCTAACGCAGTAGAGCTTAGAGTCAAATTATGGAAACTTTTTTATCCTGATGATAAAAAATATACTATACCTAAATCCGGCTTAAATTTTTTAAAAGATGAGACGTTAAAAAATAATAAATTTCTTTTAATATGTGGTTTTGAAAACTTTAATAAATTTTATGTTAGAGTTGATATTTTAGAAAGACTTTTTTTAAAAGTTATTGAAAATATGAAGGATGGAGTTTTTAAAATAGATTCTAATATGATTAATTTAATTGGATGTAGTAAGGAAAATTTTTATAAACTTTTAGAATTAATGCAATATAAACGTGCTAAAATTAAGCAAGATAATGAAGAATATTTCGAGTATAGGCCTAAATTTTTAAAAAAAGTAAAAGGTAAAAAAATTAGTAAAGATAACCCTTTTGAAAAATTATCAGAATTGAGATTTAGATAAATGATAAAAAACCTATTTAAAAAACAAAAAAAAGAAAATCAAAATGATAAATATCTTCCAATTATAGCACTATTAGTACATGCAGCTAAAATTGACGAAAATTATACTGAAACAGAAAAAACTATTATTAAAAAAGTTATAATGGAATTAAACAAAATAAGTTTAGACGAATCAAAAAAAATACTGGAAATTGCAGAAAAAGCTGAAGAAAAATCAAATCAGATAGTAGGATTTACTAGTGAAATTAAAAAATACTCAATGGAATTTAGACTAAAAATAATTGAAATTATATGGAAAATTGTATATTCAGATGGCGCTAGTGATAATTACGAATCTAATTTAGTAAGACGACTTTGTGGATTGTTATACATTTCTGATAGAGATAGCGGAATGATTAAATCAAAAGTCCAAGAAAACATTACGAAAAAATAATTATGACATACATTGTTAACGAAAAATGTATTAAGTGCAAATTAATGGATTGTGTAGAAGTTTGTCCTGTAGACTGTTTTTACGAAGGTGAAAATATGCTCGTAATCAAACCTGAAGAATGTATAGACTGCGGAGTTTGTGAACCAGAATGTCCAGTAAATGCTATAGAGCCTGATACTAATGAAGGTGCTGACAATTGGGTTGAAATGAACAAAAAATATAGCGAAAGTTGGCCAAATATTAGTAAAAAAAGAAAAGACGATGTGCCTAATGACGAAAAACAATGGCGCGATGTAAAAGGTAAAATGAAATATTTTAGTGAAAAACCAGGGAAAGGGGATTAAGAAGAACTGTGCCAAAAAAAAAGAAATTAAAAAAAATTAAAAAAAAGATTAGGAAAAAGAAAGACTTAAAGAATGTCTCTAATCAGCAATCAAAACCTAATTTTTATAAATCTAAAGCTTATAAGGCAAATGAAGTTAAAATTAAAAAAATTACAAAACAACCAACTGAAAAAAGAATTTACAATGTTAAAGATTATGTGGTTTACCCTAAACACGGCGTGGGAAAAATAGTATCTATAGAAAAAGCTAAAATTGGGAGTATTGATATAAATTTCTATAAAGTTTTTGTAGAAAAAGAAAAATTAACTTTAAGTATACCTCTGAATCAGCAATCACATTTAAGACACGTTTCTAGCATCAACCAGGTTAATAAAGCTATTACAATTTTAAAAAGTAAGCCAAAAATAAAAAGAACTATGTGGAGTAGAAGAGCTCAAGAATATGAGCAAAAAATCAACTCTGGTAAACTTTATGAATTGGCTGAAGTTGTTAAAGATTTAAATAAAAAAACTGATGTAATTGCTGAACAATCCTATAGTGAAAGACAACTTTTCGAAAAAGCATACGAAAGATTAAAATCTGAATTTGAAGTAGTTCTGGGGGAAAAAGCTAAAATAAAAATGGACAAAGCTTTAAATCGTGTTGATGAATCTGAAAAAATTGAGTCTGTAACATAAAAACGCCCTCCTTATTTACGCAATAAGAAGGGCGCAATTCTTTAAAAAAGCTTTAACTTATCTTCTTCTTCTTCTTCTTTTTTTAGCTTTTTTCTTACCTTTTTTCTTTTTTCTACGTTTAGCCATTATTAGCTCCCTTTTTGTTTTAATTAAAACAAATCAATTAATGATTCGCCTATATATTTAAGCTTTATAATTATTTTCACCGATGTCAAACGTTAATTATGTTGACAGTTTTTTAAAAAAATTAATTTTTGAATAAAATAAATTTTTTTTTAAATATTAAAAAAAACCAGCAATAACAATGTTTTTTAAACACTAATTATAATTTGAATTTATTTAATTTAATTATTTTTTATAAAAATTTTCTAAAATACTTTTATATTTTTGTATCACTTTGTTTCTTTTTACTTTCATCGTGGGCGTTAATAGACCATTTTCAATTGAAAAATTTTCATCGAGTAAAGAGAAATTTTTAATCTTCTCAACTAAAGTTAAATTTTTATTAATTTCATCTACAATTTCTTTTATTTTTTCTTTTTGGCTTATAAATTCTTTGCTTGGAACAATAAGTGCTACTAAATAATTTTTTCCTTCACCAAAAACCATAGCTTGTTCGATTGCTGGAGAATTTGTTAGCTGATTTTCAATTTTTGCTGGTGAAATATTATCTCCACCAGCACTAACTATTATGTCTTTTTTTCTATCTGTTATTTTTAAATAACCATCTTTCGGATCTATCTCACCTATATCTCCCGTATATAACCAACCATCCTTTAAGACCTTTGACGTATCTTCTTTTTTATTCCAATAACCTAACATTACATTTTCACCTTTTACTAATATTTCTCCATCTTCAGCTATCTTGACTTGATTACCCTTAAATGGAGGGCCGACTGTTTCAACTCTAATCTTATGAATAGGATTGCAACTTACGACTGGGGAAGTTTCCGTAAGACCGTAACCTTGTAAGGTAGGTAAACCTATTGAATTTAAAAATTCACCTATTTCCTTATCTAGAGCTCCTCCTCCAGATACAAAAGCTTTTAAATTTCCACCAAATTGTTTTTTTACCTTTTTTCTAACTAAAACATCTACTAATCTATTTAAAAATTTTTCAGTTATGCTCATTTTTTTTCCTAATAATTTTTTCTTGCCTAAATTAATTGTAAGTTTGATTAATTTAGCTTTTAAGCCTGCAGCTTTTTTCATATTTATATTTATTTTGTTATATAAGTTTTGATAAAATCTTGGAACGGCGGTCATAATAGTTGGTTTTGCTTGCGAAATATTTTCTAAAAGCTTTTCTATTTTTTCTGCATAAAAAACTTTTGCACCAACTGCGATCTGTACAAACTGAACGGCATGTTCGTAAGAATGAGATAAAGGAAGCCAGGTTAAAAAAATTGGTTTTTTATCAATTAACGGTTTTAAAATTTCTTGAGCACCTTCTAAATTATTTAGTATTCCGCCGTGACTTAATATAACTCCTTTGGGATTTCCGGATGTTCCTGATGTATAAATAATACAAGCAGGCGAATTTCTTTTTAAATTTTTATTTTTTATATTTATATTCTGACCTAGCTGACCAGAAATTATGGTATCAAATTTTAAATATTTATCTTTATTTTCTACATCATTAATCTCATCAAATATAATTACCTTTTTAATAAAATCTTTTTCTTGAATAATATTTTTTAATTTGTTGTGCATTTCATTATTAGAAATAATAATCACCGAAGGCTCACAATCCTCGATTAAATATTTATAATCTTTTTCTGTATAAGTGGTGTATGCAGGTACAGTGATTCCGTCAGCTAACATAATTGCCAAATCAGCGATTAACCATTCTGGCCTATTTTCAGAAACTAAAAGACATCTGTCTCCATTTAAAAGATTATCTTTTAAAACTTTTGCGAGTTTTTGAATACTTGTTGATGTTTCTCCCCAAGTATATTTTTTTTTATTTTTAGGATTTAGCCACTCTAAAAAATCTGCACTTGGATTTTCTTTTGCAGCTTTGTAAAAAAATAAATCAACTAAACTGTTAAATTCTTTCAAATTCATTTATTTTGGTGGGCAAAGAGAGAATCGAACTCTCACAGTATTGCTACTACAGGATTTTGAGTCCTGCGCGTCTACCAGTTCCGCCATTCGCCCATTTTTCCCTTTTATTAATATTTACTAGGATATTATGTTTTTGAATCTATTAAAACGCAACTAAAAAATATTTTTACCTTTTTATATAGAGGCTTTGTATTAGTTTATTTATTAAATTAAGTAGATAAGGTTTTTGCTATACTTTTTTTATTAACAAAAAGTTCATATAAAATTTTTAGTAAAAAGAGATAGAATAGAGTGGAAATCAAAGTATTATGAAAGAAAGGTATTGCTAAAACGTAAGCACTTAGAAGGCCCTCAAAATTCTTTTCGTACATTTGCAGAGTTAGCCAAGCTCCAAAATTTGTAATAACAAAAAAAGAGAAAGAGCTAGCTAATCCGCTTAATAAAATTTCAGTAAATTTTAAACGTTTAACATATGAACCTATCAAAACTGCAGCGATCAAAGAAATATAAGTAAAAAACATTGTGCTATGAAATCCAAGAAATAGATCTCCAATAAACATTGAAAAAATTACCAGGAAAAAACCTAGATAAATTTGTTTGAAATAAAAACCTGAGAATACACCAATTGCTAACACCGGTGTAAAATTCCAAGGATGTGGAATTAATCTAGATAACGCTAATATAAATATTAAGCTAATTGGAAAAATTTCTTTTTTAAAAACTGTAATAAATTTTTGCATAAACTCAATATACTCTTCTTATTCCAAAATTAAAAGACCTATCCATTTGAGAATAATCTCTAACGGTCTCATATTTTTCATCCAAAATATTGTTTATATCCAAAAATAGATCAAAACTATTCCATAAATTATACTTTATCGATAAATCATTTACTATATAATCATCTAATCTTTCATCTCGCCACGTTCTGTTTCCGTTTCCATAATCTCTGGCATCATCTGAAAACTTTGTGTTTAGAGAAAAATCTAAGTCTTTATAACCTGGAATTTTGAAATTTGTTTTCAAATTAATTAAATGCCTAGGAACTCGAACCAATTCTGTCATGAAATAACTTGCATTCTGATCAGGATCGTCTTGCTCTGCTCCATCATAAGTGGATGTATAAGTATAATTCAAACCAAAATTTAACTGATCGCTTTTTAACCATTTGCCATCAAGTTCCAAACCTTGAGATTTAACTACACCAGGGAAGTTGTGTGTAGTCCAATCTCCTGATCCCTTCCAACCTTCAAGTGTATCGTTATACTTTATGTTAAAATAAGTAGCATCAAAACTTAAACCTGAGTTTAAAAAAGATTTTTCAATTCCAAAATCAAAACTTTCACTAGTTTCCGCTTTCATTGAAGATTTGAATGAGTTAAGCCAATTAAGTTCGTAAAGAGAAGGAAAACGAAATCCTGTTCCATAAGAACTTTTTAACTTTGTAGTTTTGTCATCAAAAAGATAAGCTAATGTCGCTCTATGAGAATCTTCATTGCCTGCATGTTTGTGTTCATCAAATCTTGATCCAAATGTCGCATAAATATTATTAGTAACTCTGCTTTGATAATCAAAATAACTTGATGTTACATATGCATGGTCATCTTTACGACCAACCATATTTTTGTTGTATCCCATTTTATCCTCTTCTCTTTCAAATCCAAATACAACACTGTTATCAAGATTAAAGTTATAGTTACCTGAGTACATAAACCCATATCTAGTTCCATAATAATTATCTTGAGCTGTGTTACCGCTATTTGGAGTTTCCGCAACAATTCTTTCGATATAAGCATTTGATAATGTTAATTTATTAGTGAATTGACTATTGGGTTCATAAACCAAAGATATGTTTGCTGAAGACTGCAGAGCATCTAGCTCTTCGCTATGATCTGCTGTAGCAGTGTCGACTTCTTTGTCATACTGAGAATAGGTTTCTGCAACTCTTAGATTGCTTTCAAATTTTATTTTATCTGAAAATTTACGACCATAATTTGCAACTATAGTATTATTTCTATATCTATCTTCTTCATCATTATGAGTCATTGCTGACATCCCGTCAGTTTGAAATCTTTCTATACCAACATAAAAATCATCATTGTCATCTGCCCCGGATAATGAAAGTGATAAATTGTGAGTTCCATGGGTTGCGTTGTTGTACTGTATATTTTTTTGAAAACCAGGTTCACCTTTTTTAGTTGTAATATTTATGGTTCCTCCTATAGCTCCACTTCCATAAACAGAACTTTGATTACCTTTTAAAATTTCTACTCTAGCTATATTTTTTGTTAAAATATGATTAAAATTAAAATCGTTCGATGGACTTGCTGGATCTGACATTTTAACACCATCGATATAAACTGTTGAATATCTTTTTGGCATACCTCTTAATTGAATAGCTGAAGTTTGTCCGTGACCACCACTTTGAAAGAAATTAATGCTGGTTGAGTTAGTTGATAAAGCATCTCCTAAAAAAAGCTCATTTGAATTTTTAAAAAATGTTTCATCAAGCACGGTTACAGATGTTCCTACGGTTGAAACAGATTGCGCTTTTTTACTTGGAGCTATAACAATTATAGGTATGTCTGCAGCAAATGCAGCATTAAAAGGTAAACTTAAAATTACTAATATTTTTACTAATTTTCTTAGCATAAGCATCATATTCAATGCCACTGCTAATTTTGCATTGTAGAATTAGACTTTTCCTGGCCTTCATTCAACAGCGGACTTTACCGGGTGGCGCTCGGACTTAAACTTTCGTTCACACCGTTGCAGGAACAGTCAATGAATCTCACATTGTTCCCCACCATGCGTTTCGGTATTCGAAAGAGATAATATAAAATAAAAAAAAAGTAAAGTTTTTTTTAATTGAATTACGAAACCTTTTTAACAAAATATATAAAGATTAATGAAGTTGCGAACATTATTAGGCTATAAGTCGCAGCTGGTATAACATACATGCCTCCTCCAAAAATAGAAGTGGCCACAAATATCGCTAGAGTTCCATTTTGCAAACCGCATTCAATAGTGATGCATTTTTTTTGCTCAGTTCCTGAAGCTAATAATTGGGCAATATAATATGCAACAACCATCATAATCACATTAAGAACTAAAGTAATTAAACCAGCTTGGGCAAAATAAGATATTACATTTTCTCTTTCAGCTGCTATAGCGCCTAGTAAAACAAGTATAAAAAGAACAATGGATATTTTTTTTGCTACTGGTTCAAGTTTTGATGTCGCTTTATAAGAAATTTTTCTAAATATCATCCCTAATATTACAGGCACAGTAACAATTAAAAACATATCTCGTGACATGCTAGCAATAGAAATATTTTGACTTACATCGGATAAGCCCAACAGATTAATAGAGGTTAAAACAATAAATGGAATTGTAAAAACACATATTAAACTAATTATTGCTGTAAGCGATATTGAAAGAGCAACATCTCCCTTAGCGAAGGATGTTAATAAATTTGAAGTTACACCACCAGGAGCCGCAGCAATAATCATTACTCCTATTGCAAGCTCAGGAGCTATTGGCCATATCTTAATAAGAATAAAAGCTATTATTGGTAGTAAAATAATTTGAGAAAAAGAACCTACAAAAAAATCGCGTGGTTGTTTTACTACCCTTAAAAAATCAGCACCAGTTAAACCCATCCCTAACACGAACATAATAAAGGCTAAAGCCAATGGTAAAATTACATCTGTAACAATATTCATATGTGTTAGTATAAGGATTTTATGAAGAAAATAATATTATTTTTTATTATCATAATATCGTTGTGTAATAACGAGATTGGCGCCGCTCAAGAGCCTAAAGATTATCTTAAAGGTAAATTTTATAACAGTGTAAAAAATCACTTTTTAATTGCCACTGAAAAAATGACAGATGATAGATTCAGTGAAACTGTAATTGTAATGTTGGATAGTGACGAAAATGGAGCTTGGGGATTAACAATAAATAAACGCTTAGGAACAATGCCAATTGCCTTATTAATAGATCCTTCGCTGAGCACTTCGGAAGAAAGAGAAGAATTATTTAAAATAAATATCCCAATATTTTGGGGTGGTCCTGTTGACCCTAAAGAAATTTTTATACTACATTCAAACGAGTATAAAAGTGAAACTACTAAAAAGTATGATAAAATCTCAATAAGTCAGGATTATAAAATTTTATTTGATATAGCAAAAAACAAAGGACCTAAAAAAAGCTTAGTAATATTAGGATACTCAGGATGGGGGAGTGGACAATTAGAAGGGGAAATGGAAAGAGATCACTGGATTTTGTCAGACATTGATTTAGATATAACATTTGATATTGAATCAAAGAAAAAATGGGATAAAGCACTTAAAAATAGCTTTATAAAAATTTAACTAATTATGATTAAAAAATTTTATGATAAATGTGTCGCCTGGGCTGGACACAGATATGCCAAACCAATTCTCGCAATTGAAGCATTCATAGAAAGTTCTTTTTTCCCTATACCTCCAGATGTCATGATAATTCCAATGGTAATATCAAAAAAAAATGAATTTATTCGAATAGCTTTAATAGCAACTATTTTTTCAGTTTTAGGTGCTTTATTTGGTTATTATATTGGTTATTCCTTAAATGAAATCGCAATCAAAATTTTCGAATTATATGGTTATGAATATTCAGATAATTTTAAAGATAGATTTACAACTGGCGGAGGGTTTTTTGCCTGGCTAGGTATATTAGTTACTGCAGGTTTTACACCTTTGCCGTTTAAGCTTTTAACTATTTCTAGTGGAATTATTCATTTCAACTTAATATCTTTTATTTTTATATGTATTGTAACAAGAGGTTTAAGATTTTTTATAGTCGCATATTTAACATTTAAGTTTGGCGAAAAAATAGGTCCTTTTTTAGATAAACAAGGTACGTATTGGAGTATTTTTGTTGCCGGATTAATTATTTTTTTAGCAGCATTAATTTACTTTCTTATTCGATAAGAAAAATGACTAAGCAAATAAATAAAAAAATTTTATTTGGTATTTTGATATTTATTTTTTTTGTTTTAGTTTTAGCTTTTGTAATTGAATACACATTTGGGCATCAGCCTTGTAAATTATGTCTTTACGAACGTATTCCATATTTTTTTTCAATATTACTAATATTAAAAATATTTTTTACCAAGGGTTATGAAAAAATTACTTTATTAATATTATCTTTAGTTTTTATTATTAGCTCAATTTTGGCTTTTTATCATTTTGGTATAGAGCAGGGATTTTTTAAAGAGTCATTGGCTTGTGCAACCACAGATTTATCAGAAAATTTAACGAAAGAAGAACTTTTAAAGCAGTTAAGCGAAAATACCATTAGTTGTAAGGATGTGAGCTTTAGAATACTTGGATTTTCCCTTGCTGCAATTAATACCATTTTTTCAATTGTATTAAGTGTTATATTTATAAGGTTATTTATTAGCTATGAAAAAAACTGACAAAAAAATTCTAGAAGAAATTATTAGAGTCGATCACGCAGGTGAAAGAGGTGCAATTAAAATATATGAAGGACAATTGCTAGCTTTAAAAACTATAAAGCAAGATAAGTCTTTAAAAGAAAAAATTGAAAAAATGAAAGAGCATGAAAAAGAACATTTGGAATATTTTGAAAAAGAAATTCAAAAAAGAAAAATTAAACCAACATATTTACTTCCGTTGTGGGATATAATGGGAGTTTCTTTGGGTTTTGGTTCAGCCTTACTAGGTAAAAAAGCAGCTATGTTGTGTACAGCTTCAGTAGAAGAGGTAATTGAAGATCATTATGAAAATCAACTCAAAAATTTAGGTAACGATGAAATGGAATTAAAAGCTAAAATTGAAAAATTTAAAGGTGACGAAATAAATCACAAAAATATTGCATATGAATCTGGAGCAACAAATGAAGGAATTTATTCAATAATGGATAAAGTAATTAAAACAGGTTCAAGAATTGCAATAACTATTTCTGAAAAAATTTAGCCTTACTAAGGTAAAAGTTCAACATCCCAATAAAGATAATCCATCCAGCTTTCATGCAAGAAGTTAGGTGGAAAATTTCTTCCATTTTGGTGTAAATCATCTACTGTTGGTCTAAAAGGTTTTTTATATAAACTCATTCCAGAAATGGGATATAACCTTCCTCCTTTTTTTACATTACAAGTTGAACATGCGGTCACCACGTTTTCCCAATCAGTAACTCCACCTTTTGATTTTGGTAACAAATGGTCAAAAGTTAAATCTTTTTTATCTCCACAGTATTGACATGTAAATTTATCTCTTAAAAAAACATTAAATCTTGTAAAGCTTGGATGTTCAGATGGTTTGATAAAATTTTTTAAAGCTATGACGCTTGGTAAACTCATCTCAAATGAAGGGCTTCTTATTTTTCTTTCGTAATTTGATACTATGCTTACTCTCTCAAGAAAAACTGATTTTACTGCATCTTGCCAACACCAAAGTGAGAGAGGATAATAGCTCAAAGGCCGAAAATCAGCATTTAATACTAATGCTGGACATTTTTCTAAAGGCACTCTCTCAGAAGATCCTATTATCATACAAATAAGTTAACGGATTAAAATAACTTTTGCAAGAAGTAGTTTGTTAAAAAAATGTTTCAATTATAAAAGATTTTTTTTTAAAAAATCAAGACCAAGGCTGGTGCCTTCTACAGGAATTCTATGTTCGCAATTCTTAAATAATTTAGTTTTAACATTAATACTGTGTTTTTTTAAATATTCCCTTGCTTCTAATAAATGTGTTGGTGAAACAATCTCGTCATTTTCTCCGTGCATTAAAAATATTTTTGGCTTCGAATTAATATTATTTGATAAATGTTTTTGATTAATTACCTTGCCTGAATAACCAATTAAACAATTTATTTGTTGTATTTTTTTTAATCCAACTTGTAAACTCATCATACAGCCTTGGCTAAATCCTACAAGCGCCACGTTAATTGGTTCCAAGTGAAAATTATCAAAAACTTGGTCTATAAATGCGCTTAATGTTTTCTCTGCCTTCAAAGACTTTTCAAGAATTACCTCCTCTCTTTCTGAACTTAAATCAAACCACTGATAACCTTGAGGATTGATCGAGCAAACTTCAGGTGCGTTTGGACATAAAAAAACAGCATCTGGCAAAAATCTTTGCCAGTTAATAGCAAGTACACTTATATCTTTTCCATCGCCGCCATAACCATGACATAATATAATTGCTTGGCGCGGTTTATTTCCAGAAACGGGAGGTATAGTAGTTACATCTAAAACATATTTAGTCATATTTTAATAACCATTTTATAAATTTTTTATCTTCAAAGTTAACTTCACCTATAATTCTAGCAAACTCTTTTCCTTCTTTGTTGATCAGAATACTTGTTGGGACTCCTTTTAACTTAAATTCTTTTACAAAATTTATATTGGGGTCAAAAAATATTTGAAGTTTTTTGATATTAAGATCTGAAAAAAATTTTTTTGTTCTTATTACATTAGGTTTTTCTGCATTAACAGCAAGAACCTCTAAATTCTTGAAACTACTATTCTGATAAAGATTATCTAGAGAAGGCATTTCTTTCTTACAGGGTGCGCACCATGTTGCCCAATAGTTGATGATAACGAGTTTTCCTTGATAGTCCTTCAAATTAATTTCGTTCCCTGAAAAATCTTCAAATAAAAGGGATGAAATTGGCTTTGGTTTTTCATTTATAACTATATTATTGAGTGGAACTTCTTCGTTTGTTTGTGATATTGATGAAAAAATATTAAAACAAAAGAGTAAAATTAAGAACTTTAAAATTTTTTGATTTGTAAACATTAAAATAAGAACTTAACACATGAAAAACAAAAATAAAGCTGTTTGGGGTACCAGATTCAATAGCGCAACATCAAAAATTTTTGAAAAAATTGGTGCATCAATTGATATAGACAAAAGATTATTTGAAGAAGATATTCTTGGTTCAATTATACATGCGCAAATGTTAGTTAGACAAAAAATAATTACTAAAGATAAAGGTAATAAAATAATTAAAGGTTTAAAAAAAATTAGGACAGAAATTAGAAAAAATAAATTTCATTTTAGTAAAAAATATGAGGATATACATCAAAATATTGAAAAAAGACTTTTTTCTATCATAGGAGAAGATGCGGGCTACTTACACATAGCAAGATCTAGAAACGACCAAGTAATCACGGACTTTAAATTGTGGATAAAAAAAGGATCTGAAGAAATAGTTAAAAAACTGAATAATTTAATTAAAAGTTTTTTGAAACAATCAGAAACTAATATTAATACGATAATGCCGGGGTTCACTCACCTGAAAAATGCTCAACCAATTTCATTTGCACATTATTTATTAGCTTATGTAGAAATGTTTAAAAGAGATAAAAAAAGATTTATTAGCAACATCAATTATATCGATGAGTGTCCTCTTGGAGTTGGGGCTTTAACTGGAACTTCGTACAAAATAGATAGAAACTTTACTTCTAAAAAACTAGGTTTTAAAAAGCCTACCAATAATTCGATTGATTCAGTATCCGACAGAGATTTTGCTTTAGATTTTTTGTCATCTGCTTCTATTTGTGCAATGCATATTTCAAGGTTTGCGGAAGAATTAATTATTTGGAACTCTGATGTATTCAAACTAATTAAAATTGATGACAAGATGTTAACAGGTTCTTCAATAATGCCACAAAAAAAAAATCCAGATCCTGCGGAGTTAATTAGAGGAAGAGCTGGGAAAAATTTTGGTTCACTGCAGGCTCTCTTAACTACCATGAAAGGTCTGCCTTTATCTTATTATAAAGATATGCAGGAGGATAAAGCACTAGTGTTTCATAGTTACGATACTTTATTAGAATCAATTATAATAACAAATGAACTAATTAAAAGTTTAAAGCCGAATAAAGAGAGAATGCTTGCTTTAGCAAATGAAGGTTTCACAACTGCAACAGATTTTGCTGATTATTTAGTACAAAATAATAGTTTATCTTTTAGAGAAGCTTATAAAATTTCAGCTAAATTAGTAAACTATGCTGAAAAAAATAAAAAGAAGCTTAATGAACTAAACTTTAAAGAAGTAAAAAAGATGAAGAAAAATCTGAACAAAAATGTAATGAAGGTTTTTGATGTTAGAAACTCAGTAAATTTAAAAGTTTCATACGGAGGAACTGCTACAAAAAATATAAAAAAAATGATATTTAAATTGAGAAAGGAATTTAAATAATGAAAAAACTTTTGTTAATCGTTATAGCATGCTTATTTTGTATTTCATGTGGTGTTAAAAGTGATCCAGAATATAAATCTAGAAATAATTATATTACAACTACATATTTAATTTAAACAATGAATTATATCAGACTTAGGAAAAATAATCTTTGTGTTGAAAATGTATCAGCGCAAAAACTTGCGAAAAAATACAGGACTCCTTTTTACTGTTATTCTCTTGCGCAGTTAAAAAATAATTATTTTACTTTTAAAAATGCATTCAAATCCATAAAACCAGTTGTATGCTTTTCAGTAAAATCAAATTCGAATATTGCAATACTTAAAGAACTTAAAAAAATGGGTTCTGGAGCTGATGTTGTCTCTATTGGAGAGCTTTTAAAAGCTAAAAAAGCAGGTATTAATTCACAAAAAATAGTTTTTTCAGGCATTGGCAAAACTGAAGACGAAATAAGAATGGCAATTAAAAAAAGAGTTTTGTTAATTAACGTTGAATCCGAAAATGAAGTTAACCTAATTAATAAAATTTCAAAAAAAATTTCAAAAAAAATTTCTATTGGAATAAGATTAAATCCAAATGTAACTGGTAAAACTCATCGAAAAATATCAACTGGAGGAAAAAATGAAAAATTTGGTTTGTCTTATAATGATTTTATAGTTCTTTGTGAAAAAATTAAAAAAATGAAAAATTTAAATTTAGAAGGAATAAGTGTTCATATAGGAAGCCAAATTACAAACGTTATACCATTTAAAAAGATGTTATCTGTTGTAAATAAAGTAATTAATAAAACTAAAATAAATTTTAGATTTATTGATCTTGGAGGAGGTATGGGTATTTCATATTCTAAAAAAGAAAAAGAAATTAATTTAAAGAAATATGCAAAATTAATACAAAAATTTATGAAAAATAAAAACTCAAAAATAATTTTTGAGCCAGGAAGATTTATTATTGGAAATGCAGCTATTTTAATTACAAAAATTATTTATATTAAAAAAAGTAATAAAAAAAATTTTATTATTTTAGATGCTGGTATGAATAACCTAATGCGACCTGCACTATATGGTGCTCATCACCAGATCATTCCATTTAAAAAAACAAAAAAAATACTTAGGGGAAATCTTGAATTTGTTGGACCTGTATGTGAAAGCTCTGATAAATTTTCTAATGAAAAAATATTTACAAAGATCAAAGAGGGCGATTATGTTGGGTTGGCAAATGTAGGTGCGTACGGTATGTCCTTATCATCTAATTATAATACTAGACCCATAATTGCTGAAATTATGGTAAATGGCTCAAAAGATAAAATAATTAGAAAAAGACAAACTCTAGAAAGTTTAGTTAATAATTAATTTAACAATCAATTTAAATGGCGTTTTTAAGATCATTATTATTTAATTTTATTTTGTATACTGGAATTGTTGTTGTTTTTCTAATAGCTCTACCAGCATTATTTTTACCCACAAAAATTACTTTATTATTTGGAAAATTTTTAGGTCACTATGTAGTTTTTATTTTGAAAATATTTTTAAATACAAAAGTAGAATTTAAAGGACTTGAAAATATACCAAAAAATGAAAAATATTTTGTTGCATCAGCACATCAATCTATGTTTGAAACTTTTGCTTTACAAAGTGTTCTTGATTATCCAGTTTTTATTTTAAAAAAAGAACTTTTAAAAATTCCCTTGTTTGGACTTTATTTAAAAAAAATCGACTCGATAGAAATAACAAGAGACACAACTACAAAAGAGAACTTGGGTTTTTTTGATAAAGTAGCTTCTATTATCAAGAATAAAAAAAGACCTCTTTTGATATTTCCTCAAGGCACAAGAGTAAAAGTTGATGATAAGGTCCCCTTTAAAAAAGGAGTTGGAAGAATATATGAGGCATTAAATATTTGTTGCGTTCCTGTAGCATTAAATTCGGGTAATGTTTGGCCAAAAAGTGGGATAATAAAATATCCAGGAAAAATAACAGTATCTTTTTTAAAACCAATAGAACCTGGTCTAAATCGAGATGAATTTATCACAAATTTAGAAATGAAGATCTATGATGAAATTAAAAATATTTCTTAATTTTACTTTCTTCCAAAATCAGGTTTACTAATATCCTGGCCAGCTTTTATAATTTTTTTTCTAATTTTTTTTGTTTTTGTAAAAATTTTTTCTAGTTTTTTTTCATTTTTATTTTTAATTGCTTTTTTTAAATCTTTTAGATTTTTTATAAATTTATCAATTATTTTTGAGGTATTTTTCCTATTCTGAATAAAAATATCTCTCCACATAACAGGATTAGACGCGGCAATTCTTGTAAAATCTCTTAGCCCCCCTGCGCTATATTTAACAATATTAAGATCTTTTTTCTTTTTAATTTTAAGAGCAGTATTTACAATATTGTAAGCTATCAAGTGTGGCATATGACTTGTAATCGATAAAATATAATCGTGCTGTTTTGCATCCATTACGTCAACTCTACTTCCTAATTTTTTCCAAAACTTTTCTAATAATTTAATATCCTTATTATTTGATTGTTTGCCGGGAGTTAAAATACACCATTTATTTTTAAAAAGTTCTGAAAATCCTGATTCAGGTCCGCTATCTTCTGTACCAGCTATAGGATGCGATGGAATCCAAGATATATTTTTAGGAATATTTTTTTCAATTAAGGAAATTACATTTTTTTTCACCGATCCAACATCGGTTAATATAGCTCCATTTTTTAGGGAATCTTTTATTTTCAAAATTATATTCTTATAACTGCTCAAAGGACTGGCAATTATAATAAGATCAGAATCTTTAACTATTTTTTTTGTATCAGAACTAGCTTCATCCACTATTTTTAATCTAATTACTTTTTTATTAGTACTGTTCGATCTATTGGAAGAAACTACTTTAGTTGCAAGTTTATTTTTTTTTATACCTCTCGCTATAGAAGAACCAATTAATCCGCATCCTATTATACATACCCTTTTAAACATTACTTTAAGATACTCCCCATAGATTTTATAAAATTTTCATTAGCTTCTTTATTTCCAATAGTTAATCTTAAAGAGTTGGGTATTTTGTACTGTGTCATTTTTCTCACAATTAGTTTGTCTGCTACTAACTTTTCAAAAACCTCGTCTGAATTAATTTTTGTTTCATCAAAATTCATCAAAAAAAAATTTACCGCAGGTTCATTTGTTTTAATATTATATTCTTTCAACATAGAGAATATTTTCTTTGACCATAATGTATTATGATCAATTGCTTTTTTTGTCCATTCGCTATCTTTAATAGCTGCCACTCCTGCAGCAAGAACTGCTCTATTAACATTGAAGGGAGGTTTTATTTGATACATGCTATCAATTATTTCTTTAGAAGAATAACCCCAGCCTAGTCGCAAGCCAGCCAAACCATAAATTTTTGAAAAAGTTCTAGTAATTAATACGTTAGCAGAATCTTCAAATAGATCTAAACCTGAAGAAAAATTATCGGAATCGATAAATTCAAAATACGCATCATCCACAACTAAAAGTATATCGCTTCTAAGTTTTTTTCTTAAATCAAGCATTTCATTTTTAGATAAATATGTTCCTGTAGGATTGTTAGGATTTGCAATAAATACAATTTTTGTTTTGGCAGAAACTTTTTTTATTATTTCTTCTACTGATGCTTTAAAATTCTTTTCTTTAGCTAACACAATTTTTGCCCTACTAAGTGAAGCGTATATTTTGTACATGATAAAGCCAAATTCTGTAACTATTACTTCATCCCCAGGATTAAGAAATAGACGGCAGGTTAAATCAAATATTTGATCTGAGCCTGATCCGCAAATAATCCTTTTTGGATCTATTTTAAATTCATTTGATAAAACTTCTCTCAAAGAATTTGAATCATCCTCTGGATATTTAAAAAGTTTGTTTTTTTCTTTTTCAAATGCTTCGGTGGCTTTTGGACTTGCTCCAAGAGCAGATTCATTTGCAGATAATTTTATTGGATTTTCAATCTTTTTAAATTGAGATAATCCTCCAACATATCTTTCAACCTCAAATTTTATTGGCTTTGGTAAATTCATAATTTTTTTATATATAAATCGTATCGGTAAATACTATATATGCAGCTTTGTGGCAAAATAAATACAACCTAATTTGACAAAAGATGTGGTTTTTAGTACAAGAAAACCGCGCTGATTTAACTTGAATTGCGAGCGCATTAAAAAAACAGCTAAAAAAGGTTTTTGCCCAGTTTAGCTGGGCTTTTTTTTTGTTTAATTATGAATAGTGAACTAAAAAATTTAAAAAAATTAATTGTCAATCAATCTCTTGAACTTGATTGTGGAAAAACAATTAAAGATTTTCCTTTAGCATACGAAACATACGGGATTCTTAACAAAAAAAAAAATAATGCTATACTTGCTTTTCATGCTTTAACGGGAGATCAATTTTGTACGAATACTAATCCCATAACTAAAAGAGAGGGTTGGTGGACAACAGCAGTAGGTCCTGGAAAAGCAATTGATACTAATAAATATTTTGTAATTTGTGCAAACGTTTTAGGAGGGTGTATGGGCACTTATGGACCTACAGAAGTCAATCCAGAAACTAATAAATTATTTGGAACCACTTTTCCAGTAATAACAATAAGAGATATGGTTAGAGCTCAAAAACACTTAATTGATCATTTAGGAATTAAAAAATTACTTTCCATAATAGGTGGCTCAATGGGTGGAATGCAGGTTTTGCAATTTGCTTCTTTGTATCCCGACCTTGCATACTCTGCTATTCCAATAGCATGTAGTGCCAGTCATTCGGCTCAAAATATTGCACTAAATGAATTGGGTAGACAAGCCATTATGGCTGATCCAAATTGGAAGAAAGAAAATGCATCTCCCGACAAAGGTTTAGCGGTCGCAAGAATGGCAGCTCATATTACTTATCTATCTAAAAAAGGTTTGCAGGAAAAATTTGGTCGAAAACTTCAAGAAAAAGGTAGTTTAAAATTTAGTTTTGATGCAGATTTTCAAATAGAAAGTTATTTACGTTATCAAGGTGCAACTTTTGTAGATAGATTTGATGCTAACAGCTACCTTTATATCACAAGAGCAATGGATTATTTTGACTTAGAAAAACAATTTAATGGCTCGCTTTCTCTTGCTTTTAAAAATACCAAATCTAAATTTTGTGTAATATCATTTTCATCAGACTGGCTCTATCCAACTACTGAAAATAAAGAAATAGTTATAGCCCTAAATGCTTGTGGGGCAAACGTAGGTTTTGTTGAGATTAATTCAGATAAAGGCCACGATTCGTTTTTATTAAACGTACCTGAATTTTTAAGAACCGTAAGTGAATTTCTTAATTCTACTTATAATGAGATTAATAATGAAAAAAGAATTTGAAGTAATATCTAAAATAATTCAAAACAATAAAAGAGTTTTGGACATTGGTTGTGGTGATGGAACTCTAATGGAATACCTTAAAAAGAATCAACAAAATGATGTTAGAGGTCTTGAGCCACAAAAAAATCTTGTGCAAATATGTATTTCTAAAGGTCTTTCAGTAATTGAAGGTGATGCGGAAAAAGAGTTGGCGCAATTTCCTGAAAAATCATTTGACTATGTTGTTTTAAGTCAAACTTTGCAGGCTTTCTTTAGCCCTGATGAAGTTTTGAATCAACTACTTAGAATTGGGAAACAAACAATTGTTTCTATTCCTAATTTCGGGTATTGGAAAGTTCGTCTTCATTTATTGTTTAAGGGAACTATGCCTATTACTAAAAATTTACCCAATGAATGGTATAATACTCCAAATTTACATATGTGCTCAATTCAAGACTTTGTTAATTTTTGCAAAAAAAAGAATATAAGAATTGATAGATCTATGTGTTTAACCAATGAAAAAATTTCTGAAATTACAAATAGAAATATGGCCTATAAAAATATTTTTTCACAACTAGGAATATTTCTTATACAATAGCTCAAATATGCAAATAACTCCTTTACCTTGTTTAATAGATAACTATGCATATATTATTAATGATAATAATTCTAAAACTATAGGCGTTGTTGATCCATCTGAGGCAGGACCAGTAATTTCTTTCCTTAAAAAAAATAATCTTAAATTAAATTACATATTAAACACACACCATCACTTTGATCACATAGGAGGAAATGCAGAGTTAAAAAAATTATATAAAGCTAAAGTAATTGGTTTTCATGGAGATAAGCATAGAATTCCAGGTATAGATATTACACTTAAAGATAATGAAAAATGGAATTTCGGAAACTCTATTGTAAAAATATTGCATATTCCAGGACACACCCTAGGTCATATATGTTTTTTTTTCGAAAAAGAGAAACTTGCTTTTACAGGAGATACTTTGTTTTCACTTGGTTGTGGTAGAATTTTTGAAGGTGATCACAAACAAATGCTAATATCACTAAACAAAATTAAAAGTTTACCTAAAGATACTAAAATTTATTGTGGTCATGAATATACATATAAAAATGCAGAATTTTGTATGAAGCATGATGATAAAAATTTAGATTTAATTAAACAATTTGAAAAAATTAAAAAATTAAGGTTAGATAATTTACCAACTGTTCCTACAATGCTAGAAGATGAATTAAAATCTAATATCTTTCTTAGATGTGATAAAAATGAGGTAAAAATTAAACTAAACATGAAAAACGAAGAAGATTTTAAAGTATTTACGAAGGTTAGAGACTTAAAAGACGCTTTTTAATTGTTGTTAAAACTTGACATGAGAAGTTAGAAAGCTATATTGCCACTATTTCCAAATATGAAATTAAAACAATGTCTTTCGCAGTTATTCAAACAGGTGGCAAACAATATAAGGTTTCAACAAGTGAAATTCTTAAGATCGAAAGACTTAAGGATGAAGAAGGAAAAACTATAGAATTTAAAAACGTCCTGTTTTTAAATGATAATAAAACTACTGAAATTGGAAATCCAAATATTGAAGGTGCAAAAGTCGAAGCAACCATTTTAAAAAATACAAAAAATAAAACTATATTGGTCTTTAAAAAAAGAAGAAGAAAAAATTCAAGAAAAAAATATGGCCACAGACAACCTATTTCATTAATTAGAATAACAAAAATTTTTTCAAAAAACGGCAAACTAATATCTGAAGCTCAACCGCAAAAAAAACTAACAAAAGAAATTGTTAAAGGAGACAAGGTTAGAAAAGATCAAATGTTAGAGGCAAAAAAAATAAAAACAGAAGAAAAACAAAAAATTAAAAAAACATTAAAAAAAATAGAAGCAAAGGAAAAAAAAGTTACTGAAAATATTGAAAAAAAAGCAGTTAAAAAGAAATCTTTAACGATTAAAAAAAAGTGATACTATTAAAGTAGGGTATTAAAACATGGCAACAAAAAAAGCAGGTGGATCATCGCGTAACGGCCGAGATAGTGCTGGAAGACGTCTAGGAGTGAAAAGATACGGCGGTCAATTAGTGCTACCAGGAAATATTATTGTAAGACAAAGAGGAACAAGGATACATCCAGGTAATCATGTAGGTATGGGTAAAGACCACTCAATATTCTCTTTGGTTAAAGGAAAAGTTCAGTTTAAAACATCAAAACTAAACAGAACATTTGTTTCTGTTATCCCCAGCTAATCTCTTACAACTTCAAAATTAATTTTATTGTAGTTGAGTTATGAAATTTTTAGATCAAGCAAAAATATATTTGAAAGCCGGAGATGGTGGATCAGGATCTGCAAGCTTCCGTAGAGAAAAATTTGTTGAATTTGGCGGTCCTGATGGAGGAGATGGCGGAAGTGGAGGTTCGATATTTTTAGTTGCAAATAAAAATTTAAATACTCTAATTGATTTCAGGTATCAGCAACATTTTAAAGCTGAAAGAGGACAAAATGGTAGCGGTAAAAAGAAAACTGGAAAAAAAGGAAAAGATCTATTTTTAAAAGTTCCTATAGGCACGCAAATTTTTGAAGAAGATAACAACACGCTAATTGAAGATCTTATAAAATCAGATCAAATAGTAAATATTGCTAATGGAGGCAAAGGTGGATTAGGTAATGTAAGATTTAAGAGCTCTACTAATAGAGCGCCAAGGAAAAAAACTGACGGTAGTAAAGGTGAATCTTTTTGGATTTGGCTACAACTTAAAGTAATAGCGGATATAGGTATAATTGGAATGCCCAATTCTGGAAAATCAAGTTTGTTATCAGCTCTTACAAGTGCAAAACCCAAAATTGCAAATTATCCATTTACAACAATTAATCCAAACCTTGGTGTAGCAAGCCATAACAATAGGGAAGTCACCTTAGCAGATATACCTGGATTAATAGAAGGTGCTCATGAAGGCATTGGGCTGGGTGATAAGTTTTTAAGACATATAGAAAGATGTAAAAGTATATTGCACTTAATTGATATTAATAGCGAAAATTTATTGGAAAATTATTCAAAAGTTAGAAAAGAACTTTACAAATATAGCAATAAGCTTGTTAAAAAAAGAGAAATTATCGTATTTAATAAAATTGATATGATCGATGAAAAAGAAATTAACAAAAAATTAGATTTTTTTAAAAAAAAAATAAAAAAGAAAGTTTTTACAATATCAGCACTTAAACATATAGGATTAAAAATCATAAAAGAAAATATATTTAGCCATGCAAATTGATAAATTTAAAAAGATTGTAATAAAAATAGGTTCTTCTATTTTAATAGACGAAAAAGGAAAACCAAAAAAAAAATGGCTTAAAGAATTTGCTCAAGATATTAAAAACCTAATAAGGAAAAAAAAACAAGTAGTAATTGTTTCTTCAGGAGCTATCGCCATGGGTTGCGAGTATCTTAAAATTAGAAAAAATGGTTTAAAAGTTGATAAAAGTCAAGCTGTTGCATCGATAGGTCAAATCGAATTAATGGATTTTTATAAAAAAACTTTTGACAGGAATAGAATAAAAATTTCACAAATATTACTCACATTAGATGACACCGAACAAAGAAGAAGATCGATTAATGCTAGACGAACTATTGATAATTTGCTTGCAATGGGCATAGTTCCAATCGTCAATGAAAATGATACAACCGCTACCACTGAAATAAAATATGGGGATAATGATAGACTTGCTGCAAGAGTATCTCAAATAATTAGTGCTGATTGTTTAATTTTATTATCAGATGTTGATGGCTTATATACTGATAATCCAAAAAAAAACAAACAAACAAAATTAATTAAAACTGTTAAAAATATAGATGAAAATATAAAAAAATATGCAACAAAAACAGAAAATATTTATGGCTCAGGTGGTATGAAAACAAAAATTGATGCTGCAAAAATTTGTCAACTATCGGGATGTTATATGGCAATAGCAAATGGTAATTATAAAAATCCAATAAAAGAGATACTCAAAAATCAAAAGTGTACTTGGTTCTTACCTAGAATTTCAAAATTAGACGCTAGAAAACAATGGATAATTGGATCAGTCTCTCCAAAGGGAGAGGTAATTATTGATAATGGTGCAGTAAAAGCATTAAACAATGGAAAAAGTTTATTGCCTGCAGGTGTTAAAAAAATTAACGGAACTTTTGAAAAAGGTGATCATATTTTGGTAAAAGATCAAAATAATATAGAATGCGCACGAGGACTTACTTCTTTTTCATCAATTGAAATTGAAAAAATAAAAGGTTCACATAGTAGTAAAATTAAAAATATACTGGGATATTCTAGTAGAGAAGAAATTATTCATAAGGACGACTTAGTTAAAGTATAAAAATGACTAAAAATTCTTACATGATGAAAGTGGGTAAAAAAGCAAAAATTGCTTCTTTAAATTTATCTAAAATAAGCATTAAAAAAAGAAATTCTGTTTTACAGCAGTTTTGTAAATTTTTAAAAATTAATTCTAAGTTAATTTTAAATTCAAATAAAAAAGATATATCTAAAGCAAAATCTAAAAAATTAAAAGATAGTATGATTGACAGGCTTAGATTGGATCATAAAAAAATTGAACAAATTAGAAATTCAATAAAAGAAATAATTAAGTTTAAAGATCCTTTGGGTAAAACTTTATCTAGTTGGAAAAGACCAAACGGTCTAATAATTAAAAAAGTTTCTATACCTATTGGTGTAATTGGTGTGATTTATGAAAGTAGACCAAATGTTACTTCTGATGTTTCTGCTTTATGTTTTAAATCTGGAAATGTGGTAATTTTACGTGGTGGCTCTGAAGCATTTCACTCCAATAAAGTTATAGCTAAACTTTTTCGTAAAGCCTTAAAAAAGAAAAAATGTGATGAAAATTGTATTCAGTTTATTGAAGATAAAAATAGGAAACATGTTGATTATTTATTATCAGGTATGAAAAATTATGTAGATGTAATAATTCCAAGAGGAGGAAAAAGTTTAGTTAAAAAAGTTTTAAAAAAATCATCAGTTTCAATTATTGGTCACTATGAAGGATTGTGTCATGTTTACATAAATAAAGATTCAAACTTAAGCATGGCTATTAAAGTTGTTAAAAATTCAAAAATGAGAAATGTTAGTATTTGTGGTGCAGCTGAAACTTTATTGATAGATAAAAAATGTCTCAAAACTCACTGTAAACCAATACTAAATAAGCTGAGTGAGCTTGGATGTAAAATTGTAGGCGATAAAAGTATTAAAAATTTTATTTCAAAAAAAATAAAAATTGCTACGAAGAAAGATTGGGAAACGGAATACCTGTCTCCTATAATTTCAGTAAAAAGTGTTAATGGAGTAGAAGAGGCCATACAGCATATAAATCAATATGGTTCTTCACATACAGATTCTATAATCACAAGGAATAAAAAAGTAGCACAAAAATTTCTAACAAATATTAAAAGTTCTATCGCCATACATAATGCATCAACACAATTTGCTGACGGAGGGGAATTTGGTTTTGGAGCTGAAGTAGGCATATCAACAAATAAACTCCATCCTCGAGGTCCAATTGGTATTGATCAACTTACTACATATAAGTACATTTTAAATGGTAGAGGACAAATAAGGAAATAATATTTGTATAAATCTTTAGAAAAAAAATATATTAAAATTGGTATCTTGGGAGGCACTTTTGATCCTCCTCATAAAGGACACTTATATATCTCAAAAGTTGCAATAAAAAAACTTAAATTAAATAAACTAATTTGGATAGTAACAAAAAAAAATCCATTAAAAAGAAAACCTTATTTAAATCTAAAAACGAGAATAAATTTAGCGAAAAAAATAACTTTTAAAGAAAAAAAAATTAGCGTTAAGCATTATGAAAATAAAATAAAATCTGCTACCACATATAAGTTACTTAATTATATTAAAAAAAAAAATACAAAGATGTTTTTTTTAATTGGAGCTGATAATTTGACAAAATTTCATAAATGGTATAATTGGAAAAAAATACCTAGACTTGCTAAAATAGTGGTTTTTCCCAGAAAGAATTATAATATTAAATCAATAGCCACTAAAAAGCTTGATAAAAAAGACTTGATATACATAAGATCAAAAAAAATAAATATTTCATCTTCATTAATCAGAAAATTTTGGTAACATAAATTTTAATACAGATGAGAGAAATTAATCAGCTTAAAAAAGAGATTGAAAATATATTGAGTGATAATAAAGCTATAGAAATAAAATCAATAAATTTGAAAGATAAAACTTCAATTGCTGATTTTATGATAATTGCTACTGGTAATTCCTCAAGACATATACAAGCTTTGTCAGAAATATTGCTAGATAGACTTAGGGAAAAAGGAATCAACAATTGCCACCTAGAAGGAAACAATAGCAATGATTGGAAACTAATTGATGCTAAGGATATTATAATTCATATATTTCACCCAGAAAAAAGAAAATTTTATGATCTGGAGAAAATGTGGTCTGAATTAATTCCAAAGGAAAGATTAACTATATGATAAAAAAAAATTACTTAAATCATATTTTAATTTTAGCTCTATTAATATTGCTAAATTTTTCAAATAAAGTTTATTCAGAGAATGTTGATAAATTATATGAAAAAATTGATCTCTTTAGTGAAGTTTTGGAAAAAATTCAAAATGAATATGTAGATGAAGTAGATCAGGCAGATACAATGGATGCAGCAATTAATGGAGTTCTGCAATCTTTAGATCCGTACTCTGCGTATATGAATCCTGAAATTTTTCAAGAATCACAAACTGAAACGAGTGGAGAGTTTGGTGGCTTAGGAATAGAAGTTAGTATGGAAGCAGGCGTAGTAAAAGTGATATCCCCAATAGATGACACGCCGGCATCAAGAGCAGGTGTAAAGGCTGGTGATTATATTGTTAGAATTAATGGCGAACAAGTCCAAGGAAAAACATTAATGGAAGCAGTTAATTTAATGAGAGGTCCAGTTGGTAGCTCCATTGAGATTACAATAAGAAGAAAAGGTTTAAAAAAAGCAAAGGTCATCAAAATTACAAGGGAAATAATTGAAATCAAGTCAGTAGTTTCTAAAGAAGTTGACGATAAAATTGGATATCTTAGGCTGAGAGCTTTTAATGAAAATAGCAGCAACCAGTTAAAAAAAGAAATTTCTAAAATAGAAAAAAATAAAAAAAATATTGGATATATTCTTGATCTCAGAAATAATCCTGGTGGACTTTTATCTCAAGCAATAAAAATTTCAGACTTTTTTCTAAATGACGGAGAAATTGTCTCAACTAAAGGAAGAAAAAATAGAGAAAATAGAAAATTTTTTGCTAAAAAAGGAGATAAAATTAATGGAAAACCACTAATAGTTTTAATTAACAATGGGTCAGCATCGGCAGCTGAAATTGTTGCTGGCGCCCTACAAGATCAAAAAAGGGCAGTATTATTAGGAGAGTCAACTTACGGCAAAGGATCTGTCCAATCAATTATACCTCTTAAAAATAGAGGAGCAATAAGACTAACAGTTTCAAAATACTATTTACCATCAGGAAAATCAATTTCAGAAGTAGGAGTTATCCCTGACATTAGAGTAGAGGAAGAAGGGGAAGAATTTTCTATAAACACAGAAACAGATAACCAACTAAATTATGCACTAAAACTCATTAGTGGTTAGACTTTTAATGAATGACTACAAAGAATTACCATTAAGAATTGGCGTAGGAATAGTTCTCTTAAATAAAAAAAATAAAGTTTTTGTTGGTAAAAGAATAGACAATCCTGAAAATTTTTGGCAAATGCCGCAAGGGGGCGTTGATCAAAACGAAAATTTATTACAAGCAGCAAAGAGAGAGCTTGAGGAAGAAACTGGAATAAAATCAGTAGAATTGGTTAAAGAATTAAAAGAATGGCTTCAATACGATTTGCCAAAAAATCTTTTAGGTAAAATTTGGGGAGGTAAATACAGGGGCCAAAATCAGAAGTGGTTTATTATGAATTTTATTGGAAAAGATGATGAAATAAATATCAAGACTAAAAATCCAGAATTTTTAGATTGGAAATGGATTCAAGTCTCAGAGCTACCTAAAATAGCAGTAACTTTTAAAGTTGAATTATATAAAAAAATTAAAGAAGAACTAGAAACTCTAAAATTATATTAAACTCTTATTTCTTTAATTGTATCAAGCTTGTGATTAAGTATATAGCGTTCGTGATCTGTAATATCTTTTTTAGAAAGTTTTTCCACGGTATCCTTGCTCAATTTTTCCATGAAATCTTTTGTTAAATCCTTTATACTTACGGCTGAAGCTGAAAGAATAACAAGTGTATCATTAAAATATTCAATGGTACCATCCTCAACAAAAAATTCATTATAACTATTTTCGTTTGTTTGTACTTTTACTACTCCTGGTCTTAAAAAAGTAATTATTGAAATATGATTTTTTAATATACTCATATCACCTTCATATGAAGGTAATGTTGCCATTCTAACTTTTCCTGAAAATATAATTTTTTCTGGACTAATTATTTCAAGATTGAAATTATCTTCCATTAAGCTGCTGCATCCTTCGCCATCTTCTCTGCTTTCTCTACTGCTTCTTCAATTGTTCCCACCATATAAAAAGCAGATTCAGGCAAATGATCATATTCACCCTTACATATTGCGTCGAAACCCTTGATAGTAGCTTCTAAATCTACAAGTTTTCCTGGTGTTCCGGTAAAAACTTCTGCAACAAAAAAGGGTTGAGACAAAAATCTTTGAATTTTTCTCGCTCTTGATACTGTTAATTTGTCTTCTTCAGATAGTTCATCCATGCCTAATATCGCTATAATATCTTGTAAAGATTTATATGTTTGTAATATTCTTTGAACCTCTCTAGCTACTCTATAATGTTCTTCACCCACTATTCTAGGATCTAAAATTCTTGATGTAGAATCTAAAGGATCAACAGCCGGGTATATTCCTAACTCAGCAATTTGTCTGGATAACACAGTAGTAGCATCTAAGTGAGCAAATGAAGTTGCCGGAGCAGGATCTGTTAAATCGTCAGCGGGAACATAAATTGCTTGTACTGATGTAATTGAACCTTTGTTTGTTGTAGTTATTCTTTCTTGTAAATTTCCCATATCAGTTGCTAAAGTGGGTTGGTACCCAACTGCAGAAGGGATCCTTCCTAGAAGAGCTGATACTTCCGATCCAGCCTGAGTAAATCTAAAAATATTATCAACAAAAAATAAAACATCTTGACCTTCTTTGTCTCTAAAATACTCTGCAACAGTTAATCCTGTTAAACCTACTCTTGCTCTCGCTCCAGGTGGTTCGTTCATCTGTCCATAAACTAAGGCAGCTTTAGAACCTTTTCCATCTGGTTTAATTACTCCGGACTCAATCATTTCATGATATAAATCATTTCCTTCTCTCGTTCGCTCGCCGACACCAGCAAAAACAGAAAATCCTCCATGAGCCTTTGCAATATTGTTAATTAATTCCATTATAATTACAGTTTTTCCTACGCCTGCGCCTCCGAATAAACCTATTTTCCCACCTTTAGAGTACGGAGCTAACAAATCTACAACTTTTATACCAGTAGCTAATATTTCTGTTTCAGTTGATTGATCTGTAAATTTTGGAGCAGGTCTATGTATAGGCCAGCTTTCTTTTGTAGAAACTTTACCTTTTTGGTCTATTGGCTGTCCAATAACATTTATTATTCTTCCTAAAGTTTCAGGTCCAACAGGTACTTTAATTGGGGATCCTGTATCTGTAACTTTGTCTCCTCTTTTAAGACCTTCGGTGCTATCCATTGCTATAGTTCTTACAGAAGTTTCACCTAGATGTTGGGCAACTTCTAAGACTAATTTATTTCCAGAATTATCACATTCTAGTGCTGTTAAAATTTCAGGTAGTTGACCATCAAATTGAACATCGACTACGGCTCCTATAACTTGTGTAATTTTTCCAAATTTATTTTCCATTTTACAAACTTTCAGCTCCGGATATAATTTCAATTAACTCTTTAGTTATTGCCGCTTGTCTGCTTCTATTATAAGTTATTGTCAATTTATCAACTAAATCACCAGCATTTCTAGAGGCATTATCCATTGCAGTCATTCTAGAGCCTTGTTCGCTAGCTGCATTTTCAAGAAAAGCTTTAAAAATTTGTGTCGAAATATTTCTAGGAAGTAAATCGTTTAATATTTCATTTTCCTCTGGTTCAAATTCATAAAAATTTTCTAATTCTTTTTCTTCTTTTTTATTTTGTGAACTTTCAACTGGTATAATTTGCTGTACTTGGGGTATTTGGGTAATTACGTTTTTAAATTTATTATAAAATATTTTACACACATCAAATTGATTATCTTTGAATAAATCTATAATTTTGTTACCAATTTTTTCTGCTTCTTTATAGGTAATTTTTTTTATTCCTTTAAAATTTACTTTTTCAATTATATAACTACCATATGCTCTTTTGAGTTGATCGTGTCCTTTAGATCCAACTGTAAAAATTTTAAGTTTTTTTCCTTCTTTTATAGTTTTGTCGAAATAACTTTTTGCTTTTCTACAAATATTTGTGTTAAACCCTCCACAAAGTCCTCTGTCAGCTGTAATAACTACACACAAATGAATATTTTCTTTTCCCGTACCCACTAGAAATTTTGAAGCATTATTTTTATCTGGTATTGATTTGTTTAAATTGAGTATTATGTTATTCATTTTTTCAGAAAAAGGTCTTCCTTTTTCCGCGCTTTCTTGAGCTTTTCTTAATTTTGCAGCTGCTACCATTTTCATAGCTTTTGTTATTTTTTGAGTAGACTTAATACTGGAAATTCGTTTTTTTAAATCATCTAAACTTGGCATAGTTTTTATTTATTTTTTTTAAAATTTTCGATAATTGTAATTAATTTTTTTTCTATTTTCTCTTCAAGTTTTCCAGTATTATTTATACTATCAATAATATCAGGACTATTTTTTTTTATTTCTTCATAAATCTTTTTCTCTGTGATTTTAATTTTAGAAATCTCTACGTCATCTAAGAAACCTTTTACACCAGAAAAAACAGCAATTACTTGTTGTGCTACATGCATAGGAGAGTATTGGTCTTGCTTTAAAAGTTCAGTTAATTTAGATCCTCTATTTAACAACTTTTGAGTTGAAGCATCTAAATCTGAGCCAAACTGAGCAAACGCTGCCATTTCCCTATATTGAGCCAATTCTAATTTTATTGAGCCCGCAACTTTTTTCATAGCTTTTGTTTGTGCTGCGGACCCAACCCTTGATACTGATAAACCTACATTAACTGCTGGTCTTATCCCTTGATTAAATAATTCAGTCTCTAAGAAAATTTGTCCATCTGTAATAGAAATTACGTTCGTTGGTATATATGCAGAAACGTCTCCTGCTTGTGTTTCAATTATTGGTAAAGCTGTAAGAGATCCTCCTCCATTATCATCATTAAGTTTAGCTGCTCTTTCCAATAATCTACTATGTAAATAAAATACGTCTCCTGGGTAAGCTTCCCTTCCTGGTGGTCTTCTTAAAAGAAGTGACATTTGTCTATAGGCGACTGCTTGTTTAGACAAATCATCATATATAATTAATGCATGCATTCCATTATCTCTAAAATACTCACCCATGGTGCAACCAGTGTAGGGTGCTAAAAATTGTAAAGGTGCAGGATCTGAAGCTGTTGCTGAAACAATAGTTGTGTATTCCATAGCTCCTGCGTCTTCTAACGATTTAACAATTTGAGCAACTGTCGATCTTTTCTGTCCTATAGCAACATAAATACAATAAAGTTTATCTTTTTCCTCTCCTGATTTATTTATTTCTTTTTGATTAATAATTGTATCTATAGCAACTGCAGTCTTTCCTGTTTGTCTATCTCCAATAATTAATTCACGTTGTCCTCTTCCAATCGGGATCAAACTATCTATTGCTTTAAGTCCAGTTTGCATAGGTTGATTTACAGATTTTCTAGGAATAATTCCTGGAGCTTTTACATCAACTCTTTTTCTTTCTAGCTTTTTATCTAAATCACCTTTTCCATCTATTGGATTTCCTAGCGCATCCACTACTCTTCCTAATAAATTTTTTCCAACAGGAGTATCAACAATTGCTTCTGTTCTTTTTACTACATCGCCTTCTTTTATTGATCTGTCATCTCCAAAAATTACTACTCCTACATTGTCACTTTCTAAATTTAATGCCATTCCTTTTATTCCGCCAGAAAACTCGACCATTTCTCCAGCTTGTACATTGTCCAATCCATAAACACGAGCAATGCCGTCTCCAACAGATAAAACTTGTCCTACTTCCGAAACTTCAGCTTTTTCTCCAAATTTTTTAATTTGCTCTTTTAAAATTTTTGTAACTTCAGAAGGGTTAATTTGCATACTACGCCTCTAACATATTTTTTTCTAATTTTTTTAATTTTGTTTTTACAGAAGTATCAATCATGACGCTTCCAATTTGGATAATTAAACCAGCTATTAAATCAGGATCATGTATATAATCTAGATTTAAAGAAGATTTAAAATCTTTAGATAAATCATTCTGGATTTTTTTTTGCTCATCTTGTGAAAGTTTTTTTGATGAGATTAGTTTTGCTTTTAGTTCACCTTTATTTCTTGATACTAAGTTAAGAAAACTTTCAATAATTTTATTTAAAAAAAATAATCTATTTTTTATAGCAACGAAACCTAAAAAATTTTTTAGAATTTTAGAAAAATTATTTTGATCAGCTATTGCAAATATGACATTTTTTTTATCATCTTTTGTAACAGTAGGGCTTAGAATCATATTATTAAAACTAGAGTTTTCTATTAATAATTTGCCTAAACTTTTCATTCCTTCTTCAACTTTATCAATCTCAGAGCTTTCTTTTGAAAGCTCATAAAGAGCTGTCGCATAACTAAATGAAGTAGAATTTGTAAATGTTGATTTTGAACTCAATTTTTGCTCCCAAAAGACTCGTTTTGTATGAAATTATACTAGTAAATTCAACATGTTCTATTGTATCTTTTTGTCTTTGTTAAGACTAATAAATCCTTCGTTTAACTGAAATTAATTGGGTCAACATCAACCTCTAGTTTTATTCCGGACACATTCTTTATTCTATTTAATGAATGGGATAAATATTTCTGAATAAACAAATCTTTTGGGTATCTTATTAAAATTCTACATCTATACTTTTTTCTTAATTTGGTAATTGGAGCTAGGACTGGACCTAAAATATTTACATTATTTATTTTAGGAAGTTTTCCCTTTAGATTTGTTGCAAATTTCATTATCAATTGTTCGTTTTTTCCAGAAATTATTAAAGATATAAGTCGGTAGAAAGGGGGTAATTTTTTTTCTTTTCTAAGTAACAATTCCTTTTGTAAAAAAGCATGTGGATCATTTTTAGATATATTTAAAAGTATTTCATCATTTGGGGTATATGTTTGAAAAAAGATTGTAGATAAATTTCCTTCCCTTCCTGCTCTTCCAGTTAGTTGATGGTATAATTGAATATTTTTTTCAGCAGATCTTAGGTCATATCCATGAGATGAAAAATCACTGTCAACAACTACAATGCAGTTTAATTTGGGAAAATGAAAACCTTTTGATAATAGTTGAGTTCCTACTAAAATATCAATTTTTTTACTTTCGGCCTTTTTCAATAAAACATTAACTGACTTATTTTTTTTTAAGGTATCACTAGAAAAAATTTCTATCTTTTTGTTTGGATATATTTTTTTTAATTCAGCAAAAATTCTTTCTACTCCTGGACCACAAAATAAAAGCTCACACTTTTTATTATTTTCACAATTCCTTAACAGAGAAGATTTATGACCACAATAATGACAAAGTGCCTGGTTTAATTTTTTATGAAAATTTAGATTTATAGCACAATTAGGACATTGAAATTTATATCCACAATTTTTGCAAATTATAAATGGAGCAAAACCTCTCCGGTTTAAAAAAAATAATACCTGCTCTCCTCTGTCTAAATACTGATTGACTTTATTTATTGTTTTATTTGCTATCCAAGAATTTTTATTTAAGATTTCTGAATGTAAGTTTATAATTTCAATTTTTGGTAATGATGCTTTCTTATATCTATTTTTTAATTTGGTTATATGATATTTTTTAGTAACAATATTATTATAAGTTTCTATTGAAGGTATTGAAGTTACTAAATTTATTGGAATATTTTCTAAAGAAGCTCTCGTAATTGCCATATCTCTTGCATTGTAAGAAACTCCTTCATCCTGTTTGTATGATGGATCATGTTCTTCATCAACAATAATTATTCCTAAATTTTTAAAAGGTAAAAAAAGGGATGATCTAGCTCCAATAACTATTTTAATTTTTCCTTCTGTAATACCTTTCCAGATTATAGATTTATTTTTTTTTGTTGTTCCGGAGTGCCAAATCGCAGGTTCTGATCCAAAAAATTCTTTAAATCTTCTACTAAATTGATCCGTGAGTGCTATTTCAGGAAGTAATATTAGTGCTTGATGACCTTTAATAATCAAATCTTTAATTCTTTGAAAATAAACTAATGTTTTCCCAGATCCAGTCACACCTTCAAGTACTGTAACATTGTAGTTAGCTCCAATATTTCGAATAAAAGATAATGATTTTTTCTGTTCATCGTTTAAGAAAAACTTATTATCTTTATATTTAATTTTAAATTTATTGAATTCTTTATCGAAATTTTTTTCAACTACATCTTTATTTAATAGACACATTTTAAGTGACATTCCTAAAGGAACTAAATTGTATTTAGAAAACCATTTTATAAACTCAATCATCGAATAATTTAAATTTTTTACATTTATTTTTTTAGAAATTTTTTTAATTTTAAACTTTTTATCTGTCTTTTGTTTATCCGGCCAAACTACACCGGTAATTTCCTTAGAACCAAATGGTGCTCTTACAAAATCTCCAGAATTTAAAGATTCTGAAATTTCACTTTTATAGGTAAATGGATAATCAAAAATTTTTGGGAAAAGAACCGCTATCTTCATTTTTTAATAATTTTTCTTCTAATTTTTTTTGGTATATTGATATCAAGAATTTTTTTTAATTCTAAAAAAATTTCACCCTTCATTCTACTCTCCAATAATTGCCAAGTGTAAGGTATAAACTTTAAATAGCGATTTTTTTTATCTCTTTTAAAAAGTCTAGAAAAAATACCTATGATTTTTAAACTTCTTTGTACAGACAGTGTATTTAAATCTTCTAAAAATTTATTTGAATTATCTCTGTAAATTTTTAAAGTTTTTTTTAAGAAGTATTTATAAATTTGGCTTTTAAGTTTTGTTGATGTTTTTATTCTTACATCATCAATCAATGAAAGCAAATCATAAGTAGGATTACCTATTAAAGCATCTTGGCTATCAATTATTCCAATTTTTTTTCCAACCTTCATTAAATTTTGAGCGTGATAATCTCTGTGCACGAAACAAGAATTTGGAAAATTTAAATTATTATAGAGTTTTTGTAGAATTTTTTTTGATTTAATTTTTATATTTAAAGCTCTTTTTTTACTTAAAAACAAGGGTAAATACCAATCAAAAAATAAATCAGATTCTTGAAATAAATATTTATTTGAATATTTTTCAACTAGGTGATGACCTCCAGCAATATTTGGGATTTTTGATTTTGGTTTTATTTTTTGGATTTTTAATAGGAGATCTACAAGTCTTTTATAAACTAGCAGTTTATTTTTTTTTTTATTTATTTCTTTATAAAAAGAAGTATTTCCAAAATCTTCTATAACGATTAGACCTTTAGAAAAGTTATGTGTATAAAGTTCTGGAGTATATATTCTATTTTTTTTTAGAAATTTATTAATACTAGAATATGCAATTAAATTTTTATATTTTTCTTTTTCAGCTATAACAATAATTTTGCTCTTTTTTTTTAGTATTATTCTGTAAAATTTCCTAAATGAAGCATCTCCTGCAATTTGGAGTATTTTAGATTCCATTAAATTTATAATCTTTCCACTTGCCAAAACCAGTAATTTCTACCTCTCTAGAATCCAATATGTTTGAATATTTAAATAAAATATCCAATCTATTTATTGGCTTTGGATCAATTAATTCGGGCCATTCTATAATTTTAATATTATCATCAAAAGTTTCAAACATACCTAATTGTGAAATGTCATTATAATTCTTTAGTCTGTAAAGATCATAATGAAGAACTTTTATATTTCCAATATCATAATCATAAACTATGTTAAAGGTTGGACTCAATACATCGCTACTTTTAATTTTATTTTTACTTTCTAAATAATTTATAAAAAAGCGAACAAATGTTGTTTTGCCCACTCCAATTTCACCGTAAAGGAAAATTATATCGCCTTTATCAATTATTGTTGAAATATTTTGTGAAAATTTTTTTGTGTCTTCTAATGATTTTAATTGCATCTACTATTGCTAGTAGCGATAACTATCAGATTTAAAAGGCCCTTTTACATCAACACTGATATAATCGGCTTGATCTTTTGAAAGCTTTGTTAGTTTAGCACCAACTTTATTTAAATGAAGCATCGCAACTTTTTCATCCAAATGTTTAGGTAAAACATATACTTTTTTTTCATATTTTCCAAAATTGTTCCAAAGTTCTATTTGGGCTATGACTTGATTTGTAAATGATGCACTCATTACAAAACTAGGATGGCCTGTAGCGCATCCTAAATTAACTAAACGCCCTTCAGCTAAAAGCAATATTCGTTTTTTATCTGGGAATTCTATTTCATGAACTTGAGGTTTAATTTCTGTCCATTTGTAATTTTTAAGGGCGTCGACTTGAATTTCGTTATCAAAGTGTCCAATGTTACAAAGTATAGAACGATCTTTCATTTTTCTCATATGATCGGCAGTTACAATGTCCTTATTTCCGGTAGCAGTCACAACTATATCTACATCACCTATTACTTCATCCATTAAAACAACTTCATAGCCTTCCATAGCGGCTTGGAGGGCACAAATAGGATCTGCTTCCGTGACCATTACTCGTGCTCCACTTTGTCTTAATGAGGCAGCACTTCCTTTTCCAACATCTCCAAATCCTGCAACTATTGCTGTCTTGCCCGACATCATGACATCTGTAGCTCTTTTAATTCCATCAACTAAACTTTCTCTACAGCCATATAAATTATCAAACTTAGACTTAGTTACAGAATCATTAACATTTATTGCAGGCACTAAAAGTTTTTTTTCTGCTTCCATTTTTTTTAAAGCTTTAATTCCTGTAGTAGTTTCTTCAGATAGTCCTTTTACTGATTTAAGAAGATCTTTATATTCTTTATGCATTAAAGCGGTCAAATCTCCACCATCATCTAATAACATATTAGGCTTCCAATCTTTTTTTCCTTCAATGGTTTTTTTAATGCACCACCAATATTCTTCTTCCGTTTCTCCCTTCCAAGCATAAACTGGGATGCCGGCTTTAGCTATTGCAGCAGCTGCATGATCTTGTGTTGAAAAAATATTACAAGAAGACCATCTAACATCAGCTCCTAAATCAACTAATGTTTCAATCAGGACAGCAGTTTGTATGGTCATATGTAAGCATCCCAAAATTTTGGCTCCTTTGAGAGGCTTCTTTCCCTTAAACTCTTTACGCAATGCCATTAAACCGGGCATTTCGCTTTCAGCTATAGAAATTTCCTTCCTTCCAAAATCGGCTTGATTAATATCTTTTACTTTAAAATCCTGTGGCATAATTTTTACCTATTTAACAAGTTAATATAAAATTATCAACTTATTGCTAAATTTAATTATTTATAAATTGGCAAGAGTACCTCGATTCTAGCTCCCTTTTTGTCGCTAGGCTGGTTAGAAGCTATAATTGAACCTCCATGAAGTTCTATAATATTTTTAACGATATTTAATCCCAAACCAGAATGTTCTCCAAATTTTTCAGGTCTATTGCTATAAAATCTATTAAAAACTTTATCAATATTTTTTTCATTAAATCCTGGACCTTCATCTTCAATAATTAATTGCACATTATCTTTTTTTAGATTGCAATTTATAGATATTTTTCCGTTGGTAGGGCTAAACGATACAGCATTATCTAAAAGATTTGCAACAATCTGTTCAAGTTTACTCTCCACCCCTAAAACATTTAATTTAGAACCATTTAGTTTAGAATTATTTATTTTTATTTTAATATTTTTATCTAAATTCAATAAATCGCTATTAAAATCCTCAACTACTGAACTTATTACATGCGAAAGATCAATTTTTTTCATTTTTGCTCTAGATAAACTTGCTTCATCTTTAAGCATTTGAGAATAATCTGTGATTAATCTTTCTATTCTTTCTACATCATGACTTATAACTTTTATTAGTTTTTTCCTTTTTTCATTATCTAAAGTGTTTTCCAAAACTTCCGCGGCTCCTTTTAGCGACGTTAAGGGATTTCTTATTTCATGAGCCAAATCAGAAGAGAAAGTTTCTGCTATATTAATTCTTTTATAAAGATCTTCTGTCATTGCATTTAAAGATCTTGATAGTTGACCAACTTCATCTTTTCTCAAAAAATATTTTTCATGTTTTCCTATTTTTACATCTTTTTCTTTAATGGCCTTCGTATATAAAACTAAAGATCTAATAGGTTTTAAGATATATTTGTTTAAAAAGACTGAAAAAATTAAAATTACAATAGCAACTAAAAAAACTGATCTTAATATGAAATTTTTTCTTTCTTCAACGGCTACTAATATGTCATTGGCAATTTCAGAAACAACGATATAACCTTTATTTTCTCCATTAAAATTAATTGTATTTATCGTCATAACATAAAAACTATTATTGATTGTTTCGCCAATTACTAATTTTTTTTTATTTACATTTTTTTGCTTAGAATATTCTTTTACAAAGCTTTCTGTATTAAAGGTTGCCTTTTTATCAGAAACTAATTTTTTATTTACATCTAAACTTTCATCAGATTTATCAATTGATGTTTCTTGAATGCTTTCACTAGGAGCAAAAATATCCTGAGCTAAATCTAAAGTGTCAGTATCAGCCAATAAATTTGAATTTAAGTCGTACAATTGGACCCTATCTAAATTCTGAAATAAAAATCTTGCAGATAATAAAAATTCGGTTATGCCTTCTTTTGTAAATTCTATATTTAGTCTGTTAATATGGTTAGATGTATTATCTATAATCATAGAATGTTGATCAGACCTGTTTTGAATCAAATCAGGTTTTATTGCTTGAAGGTATAAAAAAGTAATAATGCCTAAAAACAAAAAAACAATTAAATTAAAAACCAAAAATTTTCTAAGAATTGAGCTTGATTTAAAAAAATTAGACTGCATTAACTAACATTCCATCTGTATCCACTACCATATCGAGTTTCTATTGCTGAAAAATTTTGATCTACTTTTTTAAATTTTTTTCTAATTCTTTTTACGTGGCTATCTATAGTTCTATCTTCAATATCATTATTATCCTTATATGCTATGTCCATTAACTGCGCTCTTTCTTTTATTATTCCTGGTCTTTTTGCTAACTCCTTCACAATCAAAAATTCTGTGGTTGTCAATTTTTCTGGAAGGGACTTTCCATTCCATTCACATTCAAGCTGAGATGGATCTAGTACAAGTTTACCATGTTTAATGAGATTCTTTGTGTCTTCCACAATGTGAGTCTTTTTTCTTAATTGTACCCTTATCCTTTCTATAAGTACTTTCATAGAAAAGCCTCCAGATTTTTTAATAAAATCATCTGCTCCTAATTTTAGCCCTAACAACTCGTCAACCTCTTCATCTTTGGAAGTTAAAAATAATATTGGAATTGTGGTTTTTTTTCTTAGCCGTTTAAGAAGCTCTTCTCCATCCATTCCTGGCATTTTAATATCTATGACTGCTAAATCTGGCGGATTTCTACTAATGCCAACCAAAGCGTTTTCAGCATCTATATAAGTTTGAACTTTAAACCCTTCATTTTCCAAAGCCATACTTATACTGGTTAGTATATTTCTGTCATCATCAACCAATGCAATAGAGTGACTCATAATTAAAATTCTGTCTTAGTATAGAAATACTAAATTGTCACAAATTGGGCAAGCATTACGGCAATTAATGTGCTTCTCCCCAGTTATATCCAGAGTTTACATTAACTTCTAATGGAATTGAAAACATATGATGTTCAGATTTTGAAATTGATACCATTGCCTCTTTAATAGTTTTTTTTACATATGCTTCATCTTTTTCTAAACATTCAAATATTAGCTCATCATGTATTTGTAATAACATTTTTGTTTGTAATTTTTTGTCTTCTTTAATTAGTCGATTTATTTTTATCATAGCTAGTCTAATAATATCTGCCGCGGAACCTTGTATTGGAGCATTAATTGCTGCTCGTTCTTGGAAGCTTCTGATGCTAAAATTTTTATCATTAATCCCTTTAAGATGAATCCTTCTACCAAAAATATTACTAACATAGCCTTGTTTTCTGCACGCACTTATTGTCGAATTCATATAGTCCTTTATTTGTGGAAATTTTTTAAAATAAGAGTTTATAAAATCTAAAGCTTCTTGATTCGACACTGAAATTTGTTTAGCCAATCCATATTGTGTAATTCCATAAATTATACCAAAGTTAATTGTTTTAGCTTTTCTTCTAAGATCTTCATTAACCTCATTAATCGGTACATTAAAAACCTGACTAGCGGTCAAACTATGAATGTCTTCGTTGTTTTTAAAAGCTTTTTTTAATTCTTTTACATCAGCCATATCAGCTAAAATTCTCATTTCAATCTGATTGTAATCAGCTGAAATCAAAATATTTTTTTTATCAGCAATAAAAGCTTTTCTAATTTCTTTTCCTTCTTGTGATTTAATTGGAATATTTTGTAAATTTGGATCACTGGAAGCTAATCTGCCAGTATTTGTAGCTGCCAATAAAAAAGATGTGTGCACTCTTTTTGTTTTCTTGCTTATATGATCTTGTAAAGCATCTGAATAAGTATTTTTAAGTTTTGAAATTTGTCGCCATTCTAAAACTAAATTAGGAAACTTATGTCCTGCAAGAGCTAGATCTTCAAGAATATTTGCGCTAGTTGCTAAACTTCCCTTTTTTGTTTTCCTCAGTTTAGCAATTTTAAGTTCGTTATAAATTATTTCCCCAAGTTGTTTTGGAGAAGCAATATTAAATTCTTTACCTGCGATTAAATATATTTCCTTTTCTATTTTTTTTAATTTTTCTTCAAAATTTTTAGAAAGCTTTTTAAGATATATGTCATCAACTTTGATACCATTAAACTCTAGTTCGGATAACAATTTTACCATAGGCTTTTCAAAAGATTCGTAAATTTTATTTAATTTTTCTTCATCAAGTCTTGCTTTAAGATGATTGTAAAGTCTTAAGGTCACGTCCGCATCTTCTGCTGCATATTCAGTGGCTTTGTCTAATGCGATATCAGAGAAATTTAATTTATTTTTTCCCGTCCCAACCAATTCTTTATATGAAATAGTTTTATGATTTAAATGAATTTCAGATAGTGTATCCAGATTATGTCTATTCATTCCAGCATCTAAAGTATATGAAATTAACATTGTGTCTTCTAAGGAAGTTATTTCAATATTATTTTGGCTAAGAATAAGAAAATCAAATTTAATATTTTGACCAACTTTTTTAATGCTTGGATCTTCCAAAATGGGTTTAATTTTTTTTAATACTAATTCTTTTTTCAAACCTTTAATATTTTTATGGGCTAATGGTATATAACAAGCTTTATTTGGTGCGTAGCTAAATGAAATACCAACAAGATTAGCATCTAAAGGATTAAGGGAAGAAGTTTCAGTATCAACTGCAATGATTGATTGTTCACTCAAAATTTTTATCCATTTATCTAAAACTTTCTCATCAGTAATGCTTTCATAGCCTTTAACATTAATTGTATCTTGTTTTGTTTTAGGGTTAATTGATTTAATTTTTTTATTTTCTGTTTCTCCGTAAATGCCTATTGCTCTACTTAATAATTTATTAAACTCCATTTCTCTTAAAAAATCATAAAGTTTTTCTTTTTCAACATCTTTTAAAACAAAACTATCAAGATCATCCTTTACCGGAGCATCATTTTTAAGAGTAACTAACTTTCTGCTTAAAAGAGCTTTATCTTTATTTGCCAACAATGTTTCTCTTCTTTTATTTTGCGGAATCTCATCAGCTTTTTTTAAAAGCACATCTAGTGTTTTATATTTGTTTATAAGTTCAGATGCTGTCTTTATACCTATGCCAGGAACACCTGGAATATTATCTGAGGAATCTCCAGCTAAAGATTGTACATCAATAACTTGATTGGGCTTAACTCCAAATTTTTCAACAACTTCTTTCTCGCCGAGAACCTTACTTTTCATTGGATCATATAATCTAATATTATTAGAAACCAACTGCATTAGATCTTTATCTGAAGAAATAATAGTTACTTTAGCTCCTGCTTCAATTATTTTTCTTGCGTAGGTCGCTATTAGATCATCAGCTTCATAATTGATTAACTCTATAGACGGTAAATTAAATGCTTTTACAGATTTTCGTATATATTCAAACTGAGGAACTAAATCCTCAGGTGCTTCAGTTCGATTAGCTTTGTATTCAGTATAAATATCATTTCTAAAATTTTTTCTTGCAGAATCAAATATAACTGCAAAATGTGTTGGCTTATTATCTGAATCATCATTGCGAGATTCTTCTAATAATTTAAATAACATAGAACAAAATCCGCTAACTGCTCCAGTAGGTAGTCCATCACTTTTTCTAGAAAGAGGAGGGAGCGCATAATAGGCCCTAAAGATATAACCCGAACCATCTATAAGGTAAAAATGATCAGTTTTTTTTATGGAATTCATAGATTAATATTATCCTATTTTAATTAGTGTTATGAATATATAAAAGCTTAATCATCATGAATAAAAAAAACGCATTAAAGGTTGAAAAATTAACTAAAATTTATTCTAAAAAATCCTCAAATGAGGTTAAAGCATTAAATAGTTTAAACTTAGAGGTGAAAGAAGGTGAAATTTTTGGATTATTAGGTCCTAATGGAGCAGGAAAAACTACATTTCTAAATATACTTGCAGGCACTGTTATAAAAAATTCTGGAAAAGTTAATGTTTGGGGACATGATCTAGATCAAAATCCAAGACAAGTTAGATCGTCAATAGGAATAGTTCCCCAAGAAATTAACCTTGATGCTTTTTTTAGTCCTAAAAATCTCTTAGAACTTCAAGCGGGTCTATATGGAATAGCGAAGAAAGATAGAATAACAGATACAATATTAAAATTAGTTTCTCTAGAAAAACAGGCCAACGCTTATGCTAGAAGTTTATCTGGCGGCATGAAAAGAAGACTGCTTATTGCTAAGGCCATGGTTCATAGACCTCCTATTTTAGTTTTGGACGAACCAACTGCAGGAGTTGATGTTCAATTGCGCCAAAATTTATGGAACAATGTAAGAGAGCTTAACAAACAAGGCGTAACTATAATATTAACTACTCACTTAATGTATGAAGCAGAAGAAATGTGCAATAGAATTGCTATACTCAACAAAGGAAATTTAGTTACATTGGATACAACAAGCAATCTATTAGATCGCATCAAAACTAAAAAAATTATTTTTAAAGTAAATAAAATAATTAATATTGATTCAAATCATCTAAATGGAATTAAATTTTTTTATAAATCAAATAATCAAGTAACAGTTTTGTATGAAAGAAAAAAACATAAAATAGACGAAATAATAAGCAAGATTAAAAACGTAGGTATGGAAATTAATGATATTTCAACCGATGAAGGTGATCTGGAAGATGTATTTATTGATCTTACAAAGGGCTAGATTTCACCAAAAAAAGTTGTATTGTATTTAAAATGGAAGCAATTAAAAAAATAGAATTAAATAAAGTTTTTAAAATAATTTTATTAGCAATATTAGGAAGTCTGCTTCTAACTATTTCAGCAAAAATTAAAATTCCTTTTTATCCAGTTCCAATGACTATGCAAACTTTCGTAGTTTTATTTTTGGGAATTACTTTAGGACCTAAAATTGGTTTACTCACTATAAGTTTATATTTATTTGAAGGAATTTTTGGTTTACCTGTATTTGCTGGAACTCCAGAAAAAGGAATTGGTTTTGTATATTTTACTGGACCTACAATGGGTTATCTTATCGGTTTTTTATTAGCAACTTACCTTGTGGGGACTTTCAAATATAACAAGGGAATTGTAAATTCTTTTTTAAAATTAATAGTTTCAGTAAGTGTTATTTATTTTTTTGGAATGATTTGGCTTGGTACTCTAATTGGGTGGGAAAAACCAATTTTTAAACTAGGTGCACAACCATTTCTTTTAGCTGAACTATTTAAGATTTTATTATTGTTATTTTTAATTCCGTCCTTATTAAAAATAAAAAATTTAATTAAAATTACCTAGGCGATCTTTTAGATAGAATTCTTTGTAAAGTTCTTCGATGCATTTTTAGTCTACGTGCTGTTTCAGAAACATTTCTGTTACATAATTCAAAAACTCTATGAATGTGTTCCCATTTAACTCTGTCAGCAGACATTGGATTAGTTGGTGGAACTGCTTTATTATTTGGATCAGCTAAGAGGGCATTTTCTACATCGTCTGCATCGGCAGGCTTAGGAATATAGTCAATAGCTCCAGCTTTAACTGCTGCCACTGCTGTTGGAATATTTCCATAACCAGTAAGCATTACAACCCTGCTATCCTTCTTCTGCTTTTGAATCTCTTTAATCACTTCCAGGCCACTACCATCATTTAACCGAAGATCTACTACAGCAAACGCAGGAGGTGTATTTTTGACTAAAGTTATCCCCTGCTGCACACTATCAGCTTGGCTTACTTGAAATCCTTTTTTTTCCATTGCGCGAGCCAATCTGTCTCTTAAGGGGTTATCATCATCTACTATAAGTAAAGATTTATCAGCAAAATCAACGATTTTTTGAATATTTGTTTTTTTTGGTTCTATTTTCATTTTTTTATTTTAACAACCTTATCTATCAGAAATATAAGTTAAAAAAATAAATTTTCAAGAGACCAATTTGAGGCCCTTAGCCACTTAAGATTACTTGTTGACATTACTTCTCATTTCTATAAAAAACGAATTTAAGAGGTTTTTTTTTAAATTTTTTTAATTTTTTATTAATAAAAAGGGGATTAATGAATGCAAAAATTTAATTCGGTTGAAGAACTGGTTAATTCTGTTCGACCAGTAGACCCAATTTATTGCATAAGACCTAATTCGATTAAGACGGCTTGCAACTGGTTTAAAAGTAATTTTCCTGGAAAAATTTTATACGCTGTCAAAACTAATCCGAACGAAAAAGTAATTAAACATATCGGAGAAAGTGGAATTGATAGATTTGATGTGGCTTCTATAAACGAAGTAAAATTAATTAAAAAAATATTTCCAAAAGCGCGTATATATTACATGAATACTGTAAAAAGTCGTGAACATATACAAGAAGCATATTTTAATTACAAAATTCGAGATTTTGTTTTAGATACAAAAGAAGAACTGCAAAAAATTATAGAGTCTACTAATAATGCAAAAGATTTAATCCTTTATGTTAGAGTTTCAATTTCAAATGAACATGCAGAAATTGATTTATCAAAAAAATTTGGAGCTCTTCCTAGTGAAGCTTTAGGTTTACTAAGGCTAGCCAAAGCACATGGGAAAAAAGTTGGTTTAAGCTTTCATGTTGGATCTCAATGTATGCATCCCATTTCATATGCCAAAGGTATAAATGAAGTTGGAAATATTATTAAAAAAACAAAAATAATTCCTGATATTATTAATATTGGAGGAGGATTTCCGTCTATTTATCCTGATCTACAACCACAGCCTCTAGAAAATTATATAAATGAAATAAAAAAAGCTTTTGATAATTTAAAATTAGATAAGAAGCCTGAATTACTATGTGAGCCTGGTAGAGCTATCGTTGCTGAAAGTGGATCTTCAATAGTTAAAGTTGTTCTTAGAAAAAAACAAAAACTTTATATTAACGATGGAACTTACGGAAGTTTATTTGATGCAGGTGTGCTTAACTTTGTTCTTCCTACAAGAATGATACCTAATGGAAGAATGACTTCTAAAAAATTGACTTCATTCAGTTTATACGGCCCTACTTGTGATAGTGCAGACTTTATGAAGGGACCTTTTATTCTACCTAATAATTTAAAAGAAGGTGATTATTTAGAAATAGGACAGCTGGGTGCTTATTCCTTAACCTTTAGAACTAAATTTAATGGATTTTATTCTGATCAAATTTTTGAAGTGCAAGATAAGCCTATAATGTCTATGTACGAAAAAGATCTTTCTTCTAGTTATCTCGTCGCTTAAATGAATAATCCAAAAAATCCGAAGTTAGGTCATAATAAAAAGACCTTTTTAGAAAAACCTGTAGAACATATTGATATTACATCTTTTGATTCTAGAAAAATAATTGAATCAATGGATAAAATGTCTTTTTCTTCTAGAGATACAGCTAAAGCTTCAGGAATTTTTAATGAAATGTTATCTGATAAAAAGTGTACAACTTTTTTAACACTTGCAGGATCAACCTCGGCAGCAGGATGTATGAAAATATATTCTGATATGATTAAATATAATATGATCGATGTTATAGTTGCAACCGGGGCTTCTATTATCGATATGGATTTTTTTGAAGCTTTAGGATTTCGACATTATCAAGGTTCACAGTTTCAAGATGATACCCAATTAAGAGAAAACTATATTGACCGAATATATGACACTTATATTGATGAAGAAGAGCTTCAAGCTTGTGATAAAACTATATGCGATATAGCTGACGGACTTGATCCTAGGCCATATACATCTAGAGAATTTATAAAAGAAATGGGAAAATATTTAAAAAAAAATTCAAAGAAAAAAGAATCATTAATTGAAACTGCTTATGATAATAATGTTCCAATATTTTGCCCTGCTTTTACTGATTCAAGCGCAGGATTTGGATTAGTAATGCATCAAGAAAAAAATCCAAAAAAATGCTTAACTATAGACTCGGTTAGAGAATTTAGAGAACTAACAGAAATAAAAATACAATCTAAGTGTTCAGGTCTTTTCATGATAGGCGGCGGTGTTCCAAAAAACTTTGTACAAGATACTGTAGTATGCGCTGAACTTTTAGGAAAAAAAGTTGATATGCATAAATATGCAGTTCAGATCACTGTTGCAGACACAAGAGATGGGGCCTGCAGTAGTTCTACTCTTAAAGAAGCAAGTTCTTGGGGAAAAGTTGATGTTTCTAAAGAACAAATGGTTTTTGCTGAAGCAACTAGTGTTCTTCCTCTTATAATTAGTGATGCGTATCATCGAAATCATTGGAAAGAAAGAAAACCTAAAAATTTTTCAAATATATTTGGTTAGAAATTGATATATCTTTCAAACAAAAAAGGATTCCTTGGAACTGATAATATAAGCAACAAAAAAGAAAACGTTGTTGTTGTTCCATTTGGACTTGAAAAAACTGTTAGTTATGGTGGGGGAACTAGCAAAGGTCCAAAAGAAATAATTAAAGCTTCCCATCAGGTTGAACTTTTTGATGAAGATTTAAACAAAGAACCATACAAACATATTGGCATTAAAACTTTAAAACCATTTCCTATTAAAAAAAATATAACTGATGCACTTAAACAAATAGAAAATATTAACAAAGCGTTATTAGATAAAAAAAAATTTCCTTTAGTATTAGGTGGTGAACATTCTTTGACGGCAGGAGCAATTAAACCATTTATAAAAAAATTTGGAAAAATATGTTTGCTACATTTTGATGCTCACGCTGACTTAAGAAATAGTTACAATGGTAATAAGTTTTCACATGCTTCTGCAATTAGAAGGTGTCTGGATAATTCAAATGTTAGTTTAATATCTTTTGGAATTAGAAACATATCTTCAAGTGAAATTCCATTTATGAAAAAAAATAAAAAAAGAATAAAAATTTACTGGGCAAAAGATAAATCAAAATGGAATTTAAACGAATTTAAAAAAATTATAAAAAATAAAAAAGTATATTTAACTTTTGATGTTGATGGTCTAGATTTAAGTATAATGCCTGCAACTGGTACGCCTGAGCCTGGTGGTTTATTTTGGAATGAAACTATGAATATTATAAAAACTGCTGCTAAATTTTCTCAGATTGTTGGAGCGGACGTAAATGAACTTTCGCCAATAAAAGGTTTTGACTCATATAATTTTTTAGCAGCAAAACTTGTATACAAAATAATTTCATATTCTTTTGAATTTAAAAAAGCTAAATAGCAAGTAAATCTTTTGTTTGCCATTTGATAGTAACCATAGCTCCATTTGTCTTTGGACACTTATCAAATTTTACATTTGCTTTCATTCTCTCTAGAAGAGTTTTACCAATAAAAGTTCCTAAACCTAATCCTGATTTTGAGCTAATTATTTTATCTTTTGAACGTATATAAGGTTCACCCAATACATTTAAAATATCCTCAGCAAAACCTGGTCCATCATCACAGACTTTAACTTGAGTAATTTTATTATCGCTTTCTAAACTTATGTCCACAAATGAATTGCTATATTTAACGGCATTACCTATAAAATTTCTAAGTCCATATGTGATTTCTAATGTTCTATCAATTTTAGGATTTGTCTCATTTTTTTCTACAATTAATGATAATTTTTTTTCGGAAATTTCAGTAAATGATCTTACAATTTCACTAAGCAATTCTTGAATTTTTATATCAGATAAAAAATCATCCTCTTGCAGTTGATCTTTAGAAAGATTTTTTAAAATATCTGAACATCTTTTTGTTTGTGATAAAAGTAAATCAATATCTTTTGTATATTTAGGATTTTTTCCAATTTCTTTTTCCAATTCTCGAACTATTACAGTTATGGTAGATAAGGGGGTGCCTAGTGAATGAGCCGCTGCTGCGGCTTGTAAACCAATAGATTCTAGTTCATGTTCTTTAGCAAGGATTAATTCTAATCTATTTAAAGCTTCTGTTCTTTTTCTATTTTCAATACCAAATCTAACTCCAAAATAAGTTAAAAAAACTAAAGTAATAATTATAGCTATTGGTAAAGCGTATAAATAAGTATCTGGAATATGAAAATGTAATTCACCATAATGAGGTAATGGTAAATTA
>CACLKK010000002.1 GCA_902607525.1 uncultured Pelagibacteraceae bacterium
TTTAAATTTAGAAGAGGGCTATGGCATTCAACTATCTGTTAACAGCGTTTCTACTCTAAATAAAATTGGTTTTGACCAGCTAAATAAAAATGACAAATATCATCCTTCAAAGCTCGATTTTTATTCTATAAATTATAATAAAATTTGCGATCTAGATTTAACCAAATTCAATTTTGAAAATATTCAATATACGACTATTAAAAGATCAATTCTAATTAATTTTTTAAAAGAAAAGTTGTTTTCTAATTCTTTAATGTTTCGTAAAAAAATTAATAAAATAGAAGAAATAGATGAAAAGGTTAATATACATTTCGTCGACGGATCAACTGATATAGTTGATTATTTAATTATTTCAGATGGAGTTTTTTCTAATACGAAGTCTATTATTGAAAAAAAAATTTTTAAGCCTAATTACCACGGAGCCATTGCTATTAGATCTCAGGTTAGAGTTGAAGATATTTCCAATCTTAATAGTAATAATGTATCTTTAATAATGGGTACTGATGCCCATCTAGTTTTGTATCCAATAAATAAAGAAAAAGAAATAAATTTAGTTTGCATAATTAGAAAAAAATTAGAAGACAATAATTCTATAAAAGTTATTTTAGAAAATTCAATTTTAAAAGAAAATAAAAGTTTAGTTAATTTATTTAAAGGAGAATTAAAATCATGGCCAATATACACATCTAGCAAACCAATTAAATCTATTTACAAAAATGTTCTATATATTGGCGATGCTTTCTATACTTTTCCGCCAACAATGGCTCAAGGAGCATCGCAGTCGATCGAAGCTGCAAATGAAATTTTTAAATTAATTACCGATAATAATGAAGATCTACAAAATGAATATTTTAAAAAAAGGCTAGAAAGAACCAATCTAATTAACAAAAGATCAAAAATTAATTATTTTGGATTTCATATTGCAAATCCTTTATTAAAAACTTTTAGAAATTTTTTTTTAAAGCGTCTTGTAAAAAATAAAAATTTTATTCAGAATTACTTAGGTAAAATATATAAATAAAAAGTTAAATATTTTTAGATAGGAATCTTTGTCTAAGACTGTCTATTGGTTTAATAGATCCATCAATATTACAATACCAGTAAGTCCAACCATTATAACTTTCAGTTCCCATTATTTTGGCTGCTACTTTATGTATAGAACCCGCGGACTCTTTATATTTAATACTCCCGTCCACCATTATTTTTGCGCTAATTTTTTTCTTTTGATCAAAAATACTAGTTCCAGGTTTAATTATTCCTAATTCAACTAACGATCCAAAAGGCACTCTTGGTTTGGACTTATTATTTTCTAAGGCATCTAAATGACTTTCTTCAATAACTTCAATTTTATTAATTCTTTCATTAGCTGCTTTAAAATATTTTTTATCCTTTTCTATACCAAAGTATTTTCTACCTAATTTCTTTGCTACAGCTGCGGTAGTTCCTGTCCCTAAAAATGGGTCTAATATGGCATCATCTTTATTTGTAGTTGCTAATATAATTCTATGTAAAAGGGCTTCTGGTTTTTGAGTAGAATGAACTTTTTTTCCATTCTTTTTCAATCTTTCTTTTCCACTACATATAGGAAAAGTCCAATCCGAACGCATTTGCAAATCGTCGTTTAAACATTTCAAAGATTGATAATTAAATGTGTATTTTGATTTTTTGCTTTTTGAGGCCCAAATTAAAGTTTCGTGGGCATTAGTAAATCTTGTTCCTCTAAAATTTGGCATTGGATTATTTTTTCTCCAAATTACATCGTTCAATAACCAATAGTTTAAATTTTGTAAGTGAAAACCTAGTCTAAAAATATTGTGATACGATCCAATGACCCAGATGCTTCCATTGTCTTTTAAAACTCTTTTGCACTCTCTAAGCCAATCTTTGCAGAAATCATCATAATGTTTGAAACTTTCAAATTGGTCCCATTTATCATCGACGCCGTTAACTTTACTATTATCGGGTCTTTTCAATTTTTCTCCTATTTGTAAATTGTAGGGTGGGTCAGCAAAAATTAAATCAAAAGTTTTGTCAGGAATTTTTTTTAATACCTCTAGCGAATTTCCGTTTACAATTTTACTTTCAAATTTAGACATATCTAGATTCAACTTTACGTTGAATTAGACTCCAAATTTATATTTCAGTCAAACTTTATTAAGAAAAAAATGAATCTTATTGTGTTTCACGTGTTTGTCGAGACAAGATGTTGTGTATTGGTTTAAATTTTTTTCTATGGTGCTCCGTAATTCCATATTTTTTAAGACCAATCAAATGATCTCTTGTTCCATAACCAAAATTTTTATGCCAGTAATATTTGGGATATTTTTTAGACAATTTAATCATGAAAAGATCCCTTGAAACTTTAGCAACAATTGAAGCTGCGGCTATGGAAGCAATTTTTTCATCACCTTTTATAAACGTTTTACATTTTATTTTTAAGTTTTTAGGAATAAAAAGTCCATCAATATAAGCTACCGAAGGCCTGTATTTTAATTTATTTAAAGCTCTCTTCATTGATAAAAGTGAAGCATTTAAAATATTTATTTTTTCTATTTCTTCTACACTTGCAGAACCAAGAGCATAAATTGAATTTTTTTTAATATATTCTGAAATCAATATTCTTTTATCAAATGGAATCTTTTTTGAATCCTTGATAAATTTAGTATTAATATCTTTATTTAAAATTACAGCTGCGGCAAATACAGGCCCAGCTAAACATCCACGTCCCACTTCGTCTACACCAGCTATTTTCTTATTTTCAGACAACAATCTTTATATTTTTAAAATTTTTGATTTTTCCCTTATCATCTTTAAGTCTAACCAGGCTAATTTTTTCTGTTCAGGTTGGCGCATCAAAAAAGCTGGATGAAATGAAGCTATTACCCAAAGTTTTGTCTCACCTATTTCTTTTTGTACCCATTTGCCCCTCGCTTTAGAAATGACTACTTCATTCCCAATTAAAGCATTCAATGCGGTGCTACCTAAAAGCACCAAAATTTTTGGGTTTATTATTTGTATGTGATCTTTTAAATGAGGCAAATATCGTTCTATTTCTTCATCACTTGGCTTTCTATTTGATGGAGGCCTATAGTTAACCACATTTGATATATAAACTTTTGTTCTATCCAATTTAATAGCTTCCAACATTTTATCTAATAATTTGCCTGCTCTCCCCACAAATGGTTTTCCTTCTTTATCTTCGTTAGCACCAGGACCTTCACCTATAAGCATTATTTTTGAATTTATATTCCCGTCTCCAAAAACTAAATTAGTTGCGTTTTTTTTTAAATCACAATTTTTAATAGATTGAATTTTACTTTTTAATTTATCAAGTTTTTCTGATTTATTGCCAGCAAAAGCAACAGTTGTATTTTCTTTTGTTCTTTTTATTGGATTGTTACTCAAAAGAAAATTTGCATTGATCAAATTATAGTATTCAATTAGATCAATTATGTTTTGATTTAAATTTTTTTTCATTTTATAAAGCATAGTATATGAAATTTTTAATTAAAAAAATTTATATTATTTCATTTTTGCTAACAATATTTTTGATTCAACCAGGGGCCTTTGCTAAAGATAGCAAGATTCAATATTCTGGAGAAAACATCTCAAATTATTTTTTAGGCATGTTGTTTGTAAAAAATGACCAGAATAAAGAAGCGCTGAAATATTTAAATAAAGTCCAATTATTAAAAGATAGACATTCTAAATATAATGTTGAATTTTTAAGAACACTTGTTTTGCTTGGAAAGTTTGATAAAGCAATTGCTTTTTCAAAAAAAGTCTGGAATAAAAATGAACTTTTTTTTGAAGCCGATCTTTTATTAGGTTTGGATTCTTTTTTAAGAAAAGATTTTAAAGAATCAGAAAAATTTTTTGAAAGACTAAATAAGACTTCACGATACAATCTATTTTTTGATGAATTTGTAGGAAATGTTCTCCTAGCATGGAACAAAGCATCTCAAGGAGAAAAAGATAACAGTTTTAATTATCTTACAAAAATTCCAAAGCGTTATCGTCACTTAGAAAAAATACAAGGTGGTTTTTTAAGATGCTATTTTGATACAAACGATACTCATAATTTTTATCAAGCAATAGTTCAGAACGAAGATTACAATTTTTCAAGGTATAATTTTTTTTTAACAAATTATTTGTTATTTAAAAATAAAAATGTAGAAGCAAAAAAAATTATACAAAATGCTAGGGAAAAATATAATTCAAACATTCTTTTGAAAGAAACAGAAGGATTCCTATTGAATTATAACACTAAAAAAATAAAAAACTTTTTTAACTGCAAAAACCCCAAGGATTCTATTGCTGAATTTTTTTATGTTTTAGCAAATTTATATTCGAGCGAAAACGAATATCAAATGTCAAATTTCTATCTAAGAATTTCTTTATTTTTAAATAGCAAATTTTTAGCAAACAAAGCACTCCTAGCAGAAAATTTTTATTACCAGAAAAAAAACAAAAGTTCAAAAGAAGTTTACGAATCTCTAAAGTCAATAGGCCCAGAATATTCCTGGTATGCTTCAAAAAGTATTGCGACTATCTTACTTAAGGAAAAAGGAAAAAAATATTCAATTAATAGTCTCGAAAAAGAATTTAATTTAATAGTAAATCCAAATTTTGAACATTATTTTGAATTGGCAAATTTTTATAAAGATAATGATTACTACAAAGAATCTATTAAATATTATTCTCTAGCATTAAATAAAATTAGCAGTGATCATTTTTTAGTTCCAAAAATATTGGATAGAAGGGGCACGAGCTATGAAAGATTAGGTGATTGGGGCAATGCTGAAAAAGATTTATTAAAATCACTTGAGATATTACCTGACCAAGCTCATGTATTAAATTATTTAGCTTACTCTTGGGTCGACAAAGGCATTAATTTAGATAAAGGCTTGAAAATGTTAAAAAAGGCTAACGAAATAAGAAAGGGAGACGGTTATATAATTGATTCTTTAGGTTGGGCTTATTATGCAAAAGAAAATTACAGTGAAGCAGAAAAATTTTTACAAAAAGCAGTAGAATTGTTGCCGCTCGATCCTATTATTAATGATCACTATGCAGATGTTTTGTGGATGTTAAATAAAGATATTCAAGCGAGATATGTTTGGAGATATATTCTAAAATTAGAAAAAACAGAAGAGGAATTAAAAGACAAGATAAACAAAAAGTTAATTTTTGGAATAACTAAAAAATTATAATCAACTCAGTGAAAAGTTTTAAAATCAAATCTTATTGCAAGCTTAATTTATTTTTAAAAGTTGTAAAAAAGTTAAAAAATGGTTATCACAATATAATTTCACTGATAACATATTGTGAATTGCACGACATAATATTAATAAAAAAGATAAATGGGCCTAAAGATAAAATAAGTTTTTCAGGAAAATTTAAAAATGGTATTAATAATAAATCAAATACAATAACCAAATTATTGGATTTATTGAGAAAAAACAATTTAATCACAAATCAGTTTTTTAAAATAGATATCAAAAAAAACATACCCCATGGCTCTGGCTTAGGAGGAGGATCTTCAAATGCTGCAAATTTGCTTAATTATTTTAACAAAAAAACTAAACTTAATTTGAATAATAATACAATAAATAAATTTGCAAGGCAGATTGGATTTGATGTTCCTGTTATTTTAAAAAGAAAAAATACTTTTTTAAATGGAAGAAAGGAAAAAATATTAAGATTAAAAAAAAAGTTTGAGTTTGATATTTTAATAGTTTATCCTAATATTGTTTGCTCAACAAAAGAAATATATAGACAAAGTAGAAAAAAAAGCATAATAAAATCATCATTTTTTAAGGTAAAAAATAATAGACAATTAATTAATTTTTTAAAAAATGAAAATAATGATTTAGAAAAAACTGTAATTAAACTTTATCCAAAAATAGGAAAGATTATTAGTTGTATTAAATCTCAAAATGGCTGCCATTTTTCAAGAATTACTGGTTCGGGGTCTGCTTGTTTTGGAATATTTTCAAATATGAAAAATGCAATTTATGCTCAAAAATTGATAAAGTTAAAATATCCGAAGTATTGGTCTGTCGTATCAAAAACTATATAAAATAAATCATTTGTGATATATCTCAGACATAAAATGGGGCGTAGCCAAGCGGTAAGGCAGTGGTTTTTGGTACCACCATCCTAGGTTCGAATCCTAGCGCCCCAGCCAAAAAATGCTTAAAAAAATAAAAATTTTTTTGTCAAAAACTGATAATTTTCTATATAAAAAATTTGGTTCAGACAGAAGTATTAAAGTATTGGAAAATATTAAAGAAGCTCAAAAAATTTTTCTCTGCCTAAATGAAATTGGAAAAGAAAGTAACATTCGGTTTGTTGGAGGATGTGTTAGAAAAGCTCTTTTGGGTGAAAAAATAGATGATATCGATTTAGCTACTTCTCTAGAACCAAGTGAAGTAAAAAAAAGATTAGAAGAATCAAATATTAAAGTTGTTGATACAGGAATTTTACATGGAACTGTAACAGCAATTTTAAACCATAAAAAATTTGAAATTACCAGTCTGAGAAAAGATATTTCTACTGACGGTAGACATGCAGAAGTTGAATTTACTTCTGACTGGGAGCAAGATGCTTTAAGAAGAGATTTTACTATAAATGCTATATACGCAGACATTGAAGGTAGAATTTTTGATCCTTTAAACGGAATATTGGATTTAAAAAAAGGAGAGATAAAATTTATTGGTTCAGCAGAAGAAAGAATACAAGAAGATTATTTGCGTATTTTAAGATATTTTAGATTCTTTATACAGTATAGCAAAAAAGATTATGATGAGCAGACTATTAGATCAATTAAACAGCATATTAACGGTTTAAATAAAGTTTCCAACGAAAGAATATTTGATGAATTAAAAAAAATTTTACTGCTTGAAAATATTTACAATTTATTTGTTCATAAAGTTCTTGGAGAAGTATTTTTAAATATATTTCCTCAATTTATATATTATCAAAGACTAAAAAATATAAATATTTTAGAAAAAAAAATAAGATTTAGGTATGATAGAGATTTAATTCTGTCATCTCTTATAGTAGATAAATCAAATAATTATGAATATTTTTGTCACAAGTACAAAGCATCTAATATTACTAAAAATAGATTAAAGAATATCTCAACAAATTTTGAAAAAATTAAAAGTAAGAAGTTTTATAACGAAGCAAATATTAAAAAATTAATTTATTTATTAAATAAAAATTATGTAAACGATTTATTGCTATTTTCAGTATTTATAAATAATAAAATAGATACACAAAAGATTGAAAGGTTACTAAATTTTGTAAATAATTGTGAAATACCAAAGTTTCCCATATCAGGAGAATATTTAAAAAAACATGGTTATGAAGCTGGAAAAGTATTAGGTAAAAAACTTAAATCATTAGAAGAAAAATGGATCGAAAATAACTTTATTATAGAAAAAAAGCTAATTGAAAAATCTTTAGGAAAGAATAGCAAAAATTAAATATATTCAACTTCTTTTATTTCGAAATTTTTTTCACCGGATGGTGTATTCACTGTTACCAATTCTTTTTTTTTTTTACCTATCAAAGCCTTACCAATTGGAGATCTAAAATAGATATAATTTTTCGTTATATCTGCCTCATCTTTTCCAACTATTTTGTAAGTTTTCTTTTCATTATTTTCTAAATTAATTAAGCTAACTGTGGAGCCAAAAATAACATTATCTTTTTTTTCCAATTTAGTTACATCAATAACATTTGCTCTAGCTATTAAATCATTTATTTCAATGACTCTTCCTTCAATTTTTGCCTGCTCTTCTTTTGCAGCATGATATTCAGCATTTTCTTTCAAATCTCCATGACCTCTGGCTTCTGCGATAGCTTGAACTATTTTTGGACGCTTAGCATTTTTTAGTTCATCCAATTCTTTTTTTAATTTTTTAAGTCCTAAACTAGTAATAGGTTCTTTTTCCATAGCTTATTCCCATTTTGCTTCAGGAGGTAAAGACATCAAAATAGCCTCAACATTACCTCCTGTACTAAGTCCAAATTTTGTACCTCTATCATATAGTAAATTAAATTCTATATAACGTCCTCTTTTAACTAACTGTATATTTTTTTGTCTTTTTGTCCATTTTGAGAACATTTTTCTTCTTATAATAGTTTTAGCTGAATCGAGGAAGCACAAACCAACATCTTTAACAAAATTAAAATCTTTTTCCCAATTATCCATTTTATAATCAAAAAATATTCCACCTATACCTCTTGTTTCATTTCTATGAGGTAAATAAAAATAATTATCGCACCATTTTTTATATTTTGGATAATATTTTTTATTATGTCTATTACACATTAGTTTAATATTTTTGTGAAATAGTCTATTTTCACGAGCATCTTTAAAAGATGGAGTCGCATCCATTCCTCCCCCGAACCATTTTTTAGACGTAACTATAAATCTCGTATTAAAATGCATAGCTGGAATTTTTGGATTTTTCATATGCGCCACAACAGAAATGCCAGATGCCCAGTAATTTGGATTTTTATTAGCTCCTAAAATTTGTGATTTAAATTTTTTGTGAAATTTTCCTGATACTTCCGAAAAATTTATTCCAACGCTATCAAAAATAATTCCATTCTTAATTCTAGCATATGTTCCTCCCCCTTGGTTTTTTGATTTTTTCCAATTTTTTTTTATAAAATATTTTGGTTTTTTTTTAGTTTTTTTCGCAAAATCTACCTCAATTTTTTGAAATTCCTCACAAATAGCTTCCTGAAGAAAAGAAAACCAACTACTTGTTATTTTTTTTTTTAAAAAAATATTTTTAATCATTTTTAAAAAACATATTTTGCTTTAAAGCTTCTGATAGTGTTATTGCAGCAGCTATTGCAATATTAAGAGATCTAGCTTTTTTTATTAAAGGTATTTTTAATCTTTCATATGAATTCTTGTGTACTACCTTTGGAACACCAGCACTTTCTCTTCCAAAAAGCAAAGTATCTTTAGTCACAAATTTAAAATTATGATAATTTTTTTCAGCTTTTGTAGTCATAAGTATTACTCTAGAATTTTTTTTTTTTAACAAAAAATTTTCATACGATTTATAGGTTACTATTTTACTTTTATCTAAATAGTCCATGGCAACTTTTTTTAATCTTTTATCTTCAAGGCGAAAACCACATGGCTCTATTATTTCAAGAGTTACATCAAAACAGGAACATAAACGAATTATTGCAGCAGTGTTTTGAGGTATATCAGGTTGATATAATGCAATATTAAACATATTTTTAGGTGTATATTATTTTGTGTGTCATTCTGACCTGGTAAATTTATATTAATTGTAACTAATTAATATTATATAATAAATAAAAGCTTCGTACATATGACGAAAGAAATTAAGCCAAAAAGAAGAGATTTTCTGTTTACAGCAACCTATACAATTGGTGCTGTAGGCTTGGGTGCAGCTATTTGGCCATTAGTAGATCAAATGAATCCAGATTCTTCTGTAAAAGCTTTATCTACTACAGAAGTTGATGTAAGTGGGGTTGAACCTGGAAAAACAATAACTGTGCTCTGGAGAGGAAAACCAATATTTATAAGAAGAAGAACGAAAGAAGAAATTGACGAAGCAGCGGCCGTAGATCTTAAAGATTTAAAAGATCCAGAAAAAGATTCTGACAGAGCTAAAAATCCAGAATGGTTAGTGATGGTAGGTGTGTGCACTCATCTTGGTTGTGTACCTTTAGCTGATAAAGGAGATTATAAGGCGTGGTTTTGTCCATGTCACGGTTCACACTATGATACTTCAGGAAGAATCCGGAAGGGACCGGCACCAACAAATTTAGAAATACCTAAATATGAATTTGTAAATAATAATACAATCAAAATAGGCTAATCTTAATATGAGTGAAAATAAATATATTCCAAAAACAAAATTAGCTAAATGGTTTGATAGTCGTTTACCTCTTTTATCTTTATCCCATCATTTAAAAGAATATCCAACACCTAAAAATTTAAATTATTGGTGGACTTTTGGAGGCATACTAACATTTTGTTTAATTACTCAAATTGTAACAGGGGTTATACTTGGTATGCACTACGTAGCTCATACGGACTACGCTTTTAAAAGCATAGAACATATAATGAGAGATGTTAATTATGGTTGGTTACTTAGATATGTACATGCAAATGGTGCTTCAATGTTTTTTTTAGCTGTTTACATTCATATTTTTAGAGGTTTGTTCTATGGTTCGTATAAAGCTCCAAGAGAAGTTATTTGGATAATTGGAGTAATTATTTATTTGCTAATGATGGCTACAGCTTTTATGGGTTATGTTTTGCCGTGGGGGCAAATGAGTTTTTGGGGCGCAACAGTAATAACAAATTTATTTAGCGCAATACCTTTAGTTGGAGAAAGTATTACAACGTGGCTTTGGGGAGGATATGCTGTCGACAATCCAACTTTGACCAGGTTTTATGCTTTACATTATTTACTTCCATTTTTAATTTTTGGTTTAATTATACTTCATATTTGGGCTCTACACGTTCCAGGAAATAACAACCCAATAGGAATTGATGTTAAGAAAAATAGTAACGAAACTATGCCATTTCATCCATATATGGTCATGAAAGATATAACTGCTTTATTAGTTTTTATAATTATATTTTTTTGGTTTGTATTTTTTGCACCAAATGCCTTAGGACATCCAGATAATTACATTGAAGCTAATCCATTAGTAACTCCGACACATATTGTTCCTGAGTGGTACCTATTACCTTTTTATGCAATTTTAAGAGCTATACCTAGCAAACTTGGAGGAGTTATCTTTATGTTTGCTGCAATTTTTGTATTAGTTGCCTTACCATGGCTTGATACATCAAAAGTTAGATCTTCAACATTTAGACCACTATATAGAAAGTTTTTCTGGGTTTTAGTGGCTACAGTTATTTTATTAGGATACCTAGGAGCAAAACCTCCTGAGGGGATTTATTTAGTTTTATCGAGAATAGCAACAGCGTATTACTTTATTCATTTTTTAATATTACTACCTGTTCTTGGACGTTATGAAAAAACAGATCCATTACCAATGAGCATTTCCGATCCAGTTTTAGATAAACCTGGTTTATTTGATAAGTTTAAAAAAGCAGCAGGACAATATGAAGGTGATAATGTTGGGTCTTTTAAATAGAATAATTTTAACAATTTTAATTTCAATAATTACCACTTTGTCCTTTGCTGACGATCAACATTCGCACGGAGCAAATACAAATTATTTAAATACAGATTGGAGTTTTGAAGGAATTTTTGGAACATTTGACCGCGCTTCACTTCAAAGAGGTTATCAAGTTTATCAAGAAGTCTGCTCTGGTTGTCATTCCGTACAACATTTAAGTTATAGAAATTTATCAGAAAAAGGCGGTCCTGAATTTTCTAAAGAAGAAGCAAAGGCCATAGCAGCTCAATTTGAAGTAGAGGATGGTCCCAATAATGACGGAGAGATGTTTATGAGACCAGCAAGGTTATCAGATAAGTTTGTAAATCCTTATCCAAACGTTGAAGCGTCAGCAGCAGCAAATGGAGGGGCATATCCTCCAGATATGTCTGTTTTAGCAAAAGCCAGGGCAGGTGGAGCAGATTATTTATATTCTCTTCTTTTAGGATACGAAGAAGCTCCCGAAGGCTTCGAATTAGATGACGGCGTTTATTACAATAAATATATGCCAGGAAATAAAATTAAAATGTCTGAGCCAATTTTAGATGGAATAGTTGAATATTCTGATGGCACACAGACTTCAAAGGCTCAAATAGCCAAAGATGTAACTACCTTTCTAGTTTGGGCTTCCGAACCTCATTTAGAGTCCCAGCATCGAATGGGATTTAAAGCTATTCTATATCTAATCATATTGCTTACATTGGTTTATATGAGCAAACAAAAAGTTTGGTCCAGATTTGGGGCATCTAAAGATCAGGAAGACGAAGAAACTTACGATAAAGTTGAAAAAGTTGTAACCAAATATGAAGGCGAAGACCCTAAAACTTTTAAATAATTTTCTTTCCCAAAGGTGCGGCAAAAAAGTTTTCATTTTAATTTTCTTTTAAGATTATTTTCATATTTTAAACACATTGTAGTTTTAAAAGAAATTTCAATGCGTTTTAAAATATTTTACACTTTTATAGTTTTATATTGGTCAATTTTGGTTTTTGGACCATTTATAAGTTAATATATGACAAGAATTCTATTTTTATCTTCTTGGTTTGTAGTTTTTGTATTGTTCACGATAGCAACAATTTTATCATAAGATATTGCTAAACCTATTGCTTTATAACTGTTAACTTCCTGTTCTGAAATACATGACGTCTCCGTCATTAACTAAATAATCTTTGCCTTCAAGTCTTAACTTTCCCGCATTCTTGCACTCATTAAAACCTTTATATTTTATAAAATCTTCGTGAGTCACGGTTTCAGCTCTAATGAATTTATTCTTAAAATCAGTATGAATCACCCCCGCAGCATCTGCAGCTTTGGAGTTTTTTTCAATAGTCCAGGCTCTACTTTCTTCAGGACCAGATGTGAAAAAAGTACTAAGACCCAAAGTGTTATAGCCTGTTTTAATTAGATTATCCAAACCAGTACTTTTTATTCCAGATTCAATCATAAAATCTTTTCTGTCTTTTGTTTGTAGTCCCATAATTTGGTCCTCTATATCAGCACAAACAATAATTATGTTTTCATCTGCAAATTTTTTTTTGCATGCTTCAGAATATTTATTGCCATCAGGTAAGCTTTTTTCGTCCACATTACATACAATTATTCTTGGTTTAAGAGATAAAAGAGCAGATTTTTTTATTAAATCTTTACTGTAATTTTTTTTTAATTCATTTGGCTTTTTTCCATCACTAATTAGTTTTTTGCAATCTTCAAGAAAATCTAATTCATCTTTTTCTAATTTTTTTTTATTACTTTTTTCTAGCCTTTTTTGAAGAGATTCTAGATCAGATAATAGAATTTCAGTCTCTATAATTTCAAGATCACGTACAGGGTCTACATCTTTATTTACATTTTGTATTTTTTCAGAGTCAAAGCACCTTGTAAGATGAATAATAGTATCTACTTCCCTTACATGGGAAAGAAACTTATTTCCTAATCCTTCTCCTTTAGAGGCACCTTTAACAAGACCTGCTATATCCACAAAAGTTATAGCAGCATTAATTGTTTTTGCAGATTTTGATATTATGGATATTTTATTTAATCTTTCATCTGGTACTGAAACTATCCCAACATTTGGATCTATTGTACAAAAAGGAAAATTTTCAGCTTGTGCTTTTTTGGATGTAGTTAAAGCGTTAAACAATGTAGATTTACCAACATTGGGTAGACCAACAATTCCACACTTAAAACCCATTATTATTTTTGATTAATTTTGCTTGAAAAGAGATCTAAATCTTTCTCTATAAGAATAGACAATGATTCAATTATATTTTTAGTTACTTCTTCTACATTTCCTTTTTCATCTAAAGAAAAATTATCCAAAACATGATCAGCGCCTGTGGTATTGTTGTTGGGTCTTCCAATGCCTATTCTTACACGAGAGTAATTTTTTCCAATATTTTTGTCTATAGAATCTATTCCGTTGTGCCCGGCGCTACTTCCGCCAAATTTCACTTTAACTTTTCCGAGGTCAATATCCATATCATCATGAAATACAAAAACATCCTTTACATTTATTTTAAAATATTCAATCAGTTCTTTAATGCAAACACCCGAACTATTCATAAAAGTGAGTGGCTTTATAGCGTAGACTTTTTGTTCGTTAATTTTTCCTGTTGTTAATAAACCTTTAAATTTAGGTTTTTGTTTAGACAGTTTAAATTTTTTATTAATTTCATCAATCACAAAAAAACCTACGTTGTGTCGATTGTTCGAGTTGTTTGGGTTAGGGTTTCCTAGACCAACAAAAAGCAGCATAATTTATCCTATATTATTTTTTTTTCGTTTCTTTGCCTGCAGGCTTGCCTTTATCTCCAGGAGAAGCTTTTGCTTTATCTTCTGAACCTTTAGCGGGTTTACCTTTATCTCCTGATGCAGCTTTACCTTTATCATCGCCAGGTTTAGCCGCTTTATCTTTCCCGTCCTCAGTTTCCACATCTCCTTCTGCCGCGCCTTCAGCAGCACCTTCAGCCGGAACTTCACCTTCAGCGACCGCTTCTTCAGTTTTTTCTGGTTCAACTAAAATAGTTGGGGCTACAACTGTTGCGATAACAAAATCTCTATCAGTAATTGTCGGTAAAACGTTTTCAGGTAGCTTTACAGAAGATATTTTAAGACTGCTGTTAATTTCAGTATTATCTAAATCAACAATTATTTCATTAGGAATATTTTCAGCTGGACATTTTAATTCAACTTTTCTTCTTACAATATTTAGAACTCCACCTTTCTTTAGACCTGGGGACTTTTCTGAGTTTATAAACTTAACGGGTATTTCTAATATTATTTTTGAACCTTCTGTAATTCGCATAAAATCAATATGAATTGGTTCATCCGAAACAGGATCGTAAGAAATATCTCTAGGTAATGCTTTTTCAGAATTTCCATCTATATCTAAATCAAAAACTTTGGACATAAAGGTTTCAGTATTTATAAGATTTTGTAAATGTAATTTTTTTAAGCTTATTTTTAAATTACTTTTTTTCCCGCCATACAGTATTGCAGGAATAAAGCCACTAGACCTTAATTTATTAACCTGACCTGTTGAGACACTGGTTCTCTTTGTAGCTTTTAAAATATTCATAAATTGAAAGGGTGTTTTTATAATATGTTTGTGAAAAAAACAAGCAAAATTATTTAAAAAGGCTGGAAACCGACGTAGAGTTTGCAATTCTTTTCATTGCTTCTGAAATCATTGGAGCAAGTGAAATTATTTCAATTTTTCTACTTCTTCCAATTTTTTTAGAATTATCGATTGTATCAGTGGTAATTAATTTTTTTATCTTAGATTTTTCTATTTTATCTACAGCTTGTCCGCTTAATACTGCATGAGTAATATAAACATAAACATCTTTTGCACCTTTATTTTTTAAAGCTTGTGCAGCGTTTACAATTGTTCCTCCAGAATCTATTATATCGTCAACAATTACACAGTTTTTATTTTTTACATTTCCTACAATATTCATAACTTCTGATTTTCCTGGTGTAGGTCTTCTTTTATCTATAATTGCAATACTTGAATTTAATCTTCTGCTAAGGGCTCTTGTTCTCTCAACACCACCAACATCAGGAGACACACAAATTAAATTATTTAATTTCATTTTATTTTTAATGTGTCTTGCAAAAATTGGAGTAGCAAACAAGTTGTCTACTGGTATATCAAAGAAGCCTTGAATTTGACCTGCATGAAGGTCAACGCTTAGTATTCTATTTGCGCCAGCATTTGTAATTAGGTTCGAAACTAATTTTGCTGATATAGCAGTTCTTGGAACTACTTTTCTATCTTGTCTTGCATAGCCAAAATAAGGAATAACGGCCGTAATATTTTTTGCAGAAGATCTTCTTAAAGCATCAATGCAAATTAAAAGTTCCATTAGATTATCATTTGCAGGGTTTGACGTTGATTGAATTACAAATATGCTGTTACCTCTGATGTTTTCGTTAATTTCTACGTAAACCTCTCCATCAGCAAATCTTTTTATGTTCGAATTAACTAATTTTAGTTTGAGATTTCTTGCTATGTCTTTACATAATTTTGAATTACTTGTACCAGCAAGAACTTTCATAGTGATAAGTCGTTTATACAACTTTAATTAAACTTTTCAATTTAATAAAGCATTTAATTAAGTCATTAATATGACAGAAATACATCTACCATAATCTTTCTCTTCATTGAGTCGAGATCTTCTATAACTATAAAATAATTCACTTTGAGAAAAAGTATCTATTTCAACATTTTCTATATTTTTAATATTTAAATTAGATATTTCATTATTTATAAATCTTCTTAAGTCAAAAGTATATTTTTCATTGCTAATTTTATCAAAGAAAATTTCATTATTTTTATCTTTATCAATAAATTTTTTAAAAAAATCATTTTTTACCTCATAACTTTTTTTACCTAGGCAAGGCCCAACTACTGCAATTAAATTATTGTTATTTGAATCTAATTCATTAAATTTTTTTACGGTGTTTTTGATTATTCCATTTAATGCACCTTTCCAACCCGCATGAGCACACCCAATGATTTTTTTTTGAGGGTCATAAAATAATATTGGAGCGCAATCTGCCGCAAGTATACCTATTCCAATATTTCTTGCTTTGCACACAATAGCATCACCGGCTAATTTATTTTTTATAGATTTTTGATTTTCAAAATATATTACTTCGTTGCTATGTTTTTGATTTAGGGTTATTAAAAAATTACTATCACAACCAATTTTTTTGCTAACCAATTCAAGATTTTTTAAAACTTTTTCTCTATCGTCATTTGATCCCAAGCCACAATTCAGACTTTTGTAATATCCTTTTGAAACTCCATTTTTCCTAGAAAAAAAACAATGTTTCAAATTTTTAAATTCGTTTAACTTTGATGAAAAAAACATTATTTAAAACCTAAGGAAAATTTATTTCCTTTTTTTTTAGCAAATAATACTTTGAATAAACTACCCATCTCTTTATGATCTAATAGCTTTTTTAGTCTAAAAAACATATCAGCTTTGCCTTTAAAACTCATTTTTTTAGACAATATATTTGCTCTTTCAATTATACCTAACTTTTGAAGAAATTCACTTTGCGTTATAATTTTTTCTAATTGCAAATTACTTTTGGTTAAAAATTCGTAGAATAATTTATAATTTATATGAGAAGTTATGTCAGCATTGCCCGGATCAGAAAAAATATTTAAATGCTTATGTTTTTTTACAGATTGGAGAGTATCCCGATTTTTTTGGTCAATGTAACCATAATCAAATGTTAGAAGGCCGCCATCATATTTTAAAATTTTTTTCGATATTTTTTTGAGGTATTTTATACTTTCTTTTGGATATTCAATAATATTGCCATGTGAAATAAGATTTAAATCTTTAATACTTTTGACTAAATTTTTTTTTGCTTTTTTGTTTAAAAATTCAATTTTTTTATTATTTTTCGATAAAGTAACGTGTCTTTCAAAGAATAATTTTTTTTTTTTATAGATTTGTTTTATAGGCAAAGAATCAAAAAATTCGTTGGCAACAAAGATTATTGGACCATAGTCTAATTCATCTATGTTTTTTATCCATTTAACCTTTTTGCTTTTAATTTTGCCTTTTTGAATTTTTCTTAATTTTGTACTTTTTTCTAATAATTTTATTTCAAAACAATTGTAGAAATCTGTAAAGTTTTTAAATGTGGCTATAAGATTATTACACAAGGACGAATCTCCCGGACCTAGTTCTGCTATTACTATTTTATCTGGCTTTCCTAAGTTTTCCCAAAAAGAAATACACCATACAGCTATCATCTCTCCAAAAAGATTCGAAATTAATGGTGATGTAATATAATCACCTTCTTTTCCAAAGGGATTTTTTTTCATGTAATACCCGAATTTTTTATTATAAAGTGCAACGTCAATAAATTGGTCTAAAGGTAGAGATTTTTGTTCTTTTAAAATATTAATTATTTTGTTCATTTTTTTTTATCAATAAAAAGATAATTAATCCTACTATTAAAGTTACTAGACTTAATAAAGTTCCTAAAGAAAAATAATTAAATAAAAAACCAAGGTGTGCATCTGGTTCTCGGAAGGTTTCTCCAAATAATCTTAGCAAAGAGTAAGAAACTAGAAAAAGAGAAGAAATATAACCAGTTTTAAATAATAATTGTTTTTTCAAAGCAAAATAATTAACAATCATAAACAAAATAATTCCTTCCAAAATAGCCTCATAAACCTGAGAAGGATGTCTTGATAAATCTCCTGCTCCTGGAAATATCATACTCCAAGGTACAGTTGAAATCTTTCCATAAAGTTCTCCATTTATAAAGTTAGCTATCCTTCCAAAAAAAATACCAATTGGAGAAACACATGAGACAATGTCGGCTATTTTAAAAAAATTAATTTTATTTTTTTTAGAAAATATAATAATTGAAATTATTACTCCTAATAGCCCTCCATGAAAGGACATTCCGCCGTGCCATATTTTAAAAATTTCTAGAAAGTTTTGACTAAAATAGTCTAAATTATAAAAAAGTACATATCCCAATCTTCCGCCAAGAATTATTCCTATTACTAAATAAATTATTAAATCATTGAAATCTAATTCTGAAATTTGTGTGAAATTGTATTGATTTTTTGTTGTGTTTCTAATTATTTTTATTGCATATATCCAACCTATAAGAATTCCAAGGATGTAAGCAATAGAATACCATCTGATTTGCAAAAATCCTAAATCAATTAATACTGGGTCAAAATTATGAACTATCATCTATAAAAAAAAGATTTATTTAGTAAACAAATTAAAATAGCTTAAAGATATTAAAAAATATATGGAAAAATATAATAAGTTATTAAGAAATATAACGGAATTAATTGAAAAAGGTTTGTTCTCTTCAAAAGAATTAAGGAAAGAATTAGAAGGTTCATTAAAATTAAAAATGGAAATTATTGCTAACCAATTAAATCTTGTTTCAAGAGAAGAGTTTGAAGTTCAAAAAAAATTGATTGAAAAATTACAAAAGGATTTTGCTAAATTTAAAGTCAAAAAAAATAAAAAAAAAATTACAAAGGCAAAGAAATTTTAACCCTTAAGCCATTCAAGGGACTTTTTGCTAAAGAGATATTACCACCATGCGAATGGACTATATCGTTTGCGATTGATAAACCTAATCCTACTCCAGATTTGTTTTGACCTCTGCTTTTATCAATTCTATAAAATGGTTTTAGAACATTTTCATATTCTTCTTCAGGAATGCCAGGTCCATCATCATCAACAAAAATTATTACATCTTTAATAGTTTTTTTTGTAAAAATTTTAACTTTGTTTCCATAAGATAGACCGTTATCTATAAGGTTAACTAAACATCTTTTTATTGAGTTTTGTCTTATATTGAGTTTTATATTATTTTCAACTTCACTATTAATTTTTTTATCATCATATTTTTTTATTACATCTGCAATTAAAATATCAATGTCAACAGTTTCTGTATCTTCAGTTTTTTGATTTCTAGAAAATTCTAAATATTCATTAAGCATTCGTTCCATTTCTTCTATATCGTCACCCATTTTTTTTGCTAATTCTTTTTGATTTAATAAAGCTAACTGTAATTTTAATCTTGTTAAAGGCGTCCTTAAGTCGTGACTTATTCCGGATAACATTTCAGATCTTTGGTTTAAATGAACTGAAATTCTTTTTCTCATTTTATCAAACTCATAAGCTGCTTGTCTTATTTCTCTTGCACCAGTAGGCCTAAATCCTTTTACAAATTCTCCTTTACCAAATCTTTCAGCTGCTTTTGCTAAATTTACAATTGGTCGAGTTTGATTTTTTAAAAAAACTATCGCAATCGTAATTAATAAAAAACCTGGAAGAGTTATCCATAAAGCAAAAATGCGGGCAGAAGAGGGTGCTATTTTCTCTTTTGGAAAAAATATTTGTAAAAATCCACCTTTATATCTAATTCTTAATTCTACCTTCTCTTTAAATGTCGTTGTATCGAACCAATAAGAATTTCCAAAGACAGGCTTTAACTCACGCCTTAAGCTTCTATCCATTGGGCTGTACCATCTTTCTATTTTTTTTATTGGCAAAAGCTGGTTTTCTTTTAAAGCTACAGTAAAATCAAAATTTTTATTGTATATGGCTATGATTGTTTCTTTATGCTCAATATCTTGTTGTGTTCTATAAACATCAACTAAGGTTTCAACTTCACCAACAAGAGATCTGGTCATTCCCTTGTTAGCTTTTATCCAAAGGCTATCAAAAAAAACAATAGTAATAATAATTTGTAATAAAATCATTGGTGCAGCAACAATTATTAAAGATCTATAAAATAATTTTTTTGGTAAATTTTTTTTTACAAAGTTATTCAATCCATAAAACATAACCTGACCCCCTAACTGTTTGCAAATATTTTGGATTTTTAGGATTAGACTCAATCTTTTGTCTAAGCCTTGTTATCATTACATCAATGGTTCTTTCTTTTGAAATATTAATGATTTTACCTATATCATCTCTTGAAAAAATTTTTCCTGGAACCTCAAGCATCTTTTCTAAAACCTTTTTTTCCTGTGGGTTTATTTTAATAATTTTATTATTTATTTTAATATGTAACTTTTTCAAGTTAATTAATGCATTGCCGATATAAATTTCATTAGCCAAAATAGCCTTTTTTGTTTTATTTAAGATATTTTTAATCCTTAGTAAAAGTTCTTTTGGTTCAAATGGTTTTCCAAGATAGTCATCTGCTCCAATTTCTAGGCCTTTAATCCTATCAGTTGCCTCTCCCTTTGCAGTGAGAAGAATTACAGGTGTTGAATTTATTTTTTTAATTTCTTCTGTTAAAGATAGACCACTTTTTCCTGGCATCATAATATCTAAAACGAGTATATCAAATTTTATAATATCTATTTTTTTTTTTGCGTCAAAAGCATCTATTGCTGTAGATACTAAAAAATTATTTTCTTCAAGATACTGTTTTACCAATTCTCTTATTCTATCATCATCATCAACTACTAGTATATGAAAAGAATTTTTACTCATTAATAATTTTGCTTAAAACATTTTTAAATTTAATTACCGAATCAGAATCTGAATTTTTAAAAGCATTATAAATTCTCTTTTTTTGTTCTAAAAATATTTCTTCAAAAAGTTTTTTTCCTCTTTCATTTAAAAAAATTTGTCTATGTCTGGAATCTACTTCTCCTTTTTTTAATACAATAGCTTTATTATTTACTAAATCTCTTAGAACCCTGTTTAAACTTTGTTTTGTAATTTTTAATTTATTTAACAAGTCTGAAACTGTAAGACCTTCGTGCCTTTCAATTAAATGAATGGCTCGATGATGCGCAGTTCCAAATGAGTATTTTTTTAGAATTTTCTTTGGATCTGAATAGGTTTCTCTGTAGGCATAAAATATTTGTTCTATAAAATCCTTAATCTGATCATCTTTTAAATATAATAAGTCTCTCATAATTTGTTTTTGGTCAGCTATATTGACATATCTATCTAAGATAGATACTTTTTTGAAACAAATAAATCAATTAAGATTAGTAAATTTTTTATGGAATCCATACCTTATGATAAAAGATCGGGAAAGATCTGGTTTAACGGAGAGCCGGTAAACTGGTCTGATGTTAAAATACATGTTTTAAGTCATGGATTACATTATGCTAGTTGCGTTTTTGAAGGTGAAAGAGTTTATGATGGCGAAATATTTAAACTCGAAGAACATACAGAAAGATTATATTACTCAGCTTCTAGAATGGGTTTTAAAATTCCATACAATCAAGAAATATTAAACAAAGCCACAAAAGATATTGTTGCAATTCAAAAAATAAAAAATGGTTATGTTAGACCAGTAGTATGGAGAGGTAGTGAAATGATGGCAATCTCTGCTCAACAAACCAAAATAAATGTGGCGATTGCTGCATGGGAATGGGGACCTTATTACGATATCAATAAAGGAATTAAATTAAATATATCAAAATGGAAAAGGCCAGCACCAGACACAATACCGTGGGATACTAAAGCTTCTGGTCTATATATGATTTGTACACTTTCAAAACACGAAGCAGAAAGAGAAGGGTTTACAGATTCATTAATGTTTGATTATCAAGGCAATATTGCTGAAGCGACAGGAGCAAATGTTTTTTTTAAAGATAAATCTGGAGCACTACACACTCCTATCGCAGATTCTTTTTTAAATGGCATTACAAGAAGATGTATTATCGACATTGCAAAAACTAAAGGTGTAAAAGTTTTTGAAAGAAAAATTAAACCAGAAGAAATGGCTAATTTTGTTGGGTGTTTTTTAACAGGAACAGCTGCAGAAGTGACTGCAGTTTCACAAATTGATAAATACAAATTTACAGTTTGTAATTTAATCAAAGATTTATCTGAAAGCTATCAAACCTTAGTAAGAAAGAAGACTGCTGCCTAAAATTATTTAATCAGTTGCGTGGCCTATTCCTTTTTTTACGTAATCATAACCTGTGTAAAGTGTGAGTACTGCAGCTATCCATAGCAAAAAAATTCCTAAAGAGTGCACATCGTAGTTTCCTAAATTAACAAGATTATTTCCACTTTCTCCAGTTAATAGTATTGCAATAGCGAACATTTGAATGAATGTTTTATATTTTGCTAAGCTTGTAACAGGCATACTCACTTGAAATTTAGCTAAATATTCTCTTAGCCCTGATATTAATATTTCTCTTATTAAAATAATTATCGCAGCTATAACCGCATGATCAATTATTGTCTGATCCATTATTAAAAGGACTAGTGCACTAGCCACAATAATTTTGTCAGCTATTGGGTCTAAAAGTTCTCCGAGTCTGGATTCTTCTTTGTAAAGTCTAGCCAACAAGCCGTCTAAAAAATCTGTAAAGCTTGCTAGAAGAAATATAAGAAAAGGTATCCAATCTCCAAGAGCCCCAGGCAAGTAAAAAGTTATAATAAATATTGGGACTAAAATAATTCGTCCTATAGTTAATATGTTTGGTATTTTAAGTTTCATATTTTTTAATTGTGAAAAAAATCATGTATTTTTTTTGCTACAGAAGTTTTTATACCTTCTACCTTTTTTAAATCATCAAAACTAGCTGATTCGACCGCTCTAGCCGACCCAAAGTAGTTTAACAAAGCTCTTTTTCTTGTTCTGCCAACACCTGTTATTTCATCCAATAAAGATTTTGTTAAACTTTTCTTTCTTTTTATTCTATGACTACTTACTGCAAATCTATGTGCTTCATCTCTTAATCTTTGTAGAAAAAATAATAAAGATTCTCTTTTACTTAATTTAATGCTAATGCCTTTATGGAAGAAGGTTTCGTCACCTTTGTTTCTATTTTTTCCTTTTGCAATAGCTATTATAGGAATGTCATGAAAACCATGTTCATCCAAGATTTTTCTGCCTACAGAATATTGTCCTTTACCGCCGTCAATAATTACTAAGTCAGGAATTATTACATCTGCATGTTTTTTACTTTTAATAATTTTAGAAAATCTTCTTTCAAAAACTTCTTTTAACATTCCATAATCATCTCCAGGTTTAAATTCTTTATTTTTAATATTAAACTTTCTGTATTGTTTTTTTATAAATCCTTCAGAACCAAATGTAATTAGTGCACCTACCGAATTAGTTCCTTGAATATGGCTATTATCATATACCTCTATTATTCTTGGTGAAATATTTAGTTTAAACTTATCCGCAACTTCATTTAAAAGTTTGTTATTAGTTTCAGATTCAAAAATTTTTCTTGTTAAAGCTTCTTTTGCATTTTTTTCTGCCATTTTTGATAATTTTAAAGCACTACCTTTTGTAGGAATTTTTATAGAAATAAACTTTTCTTCTTTTTTTTCCAGAGCTAATTTAATTAATTTTAAATCCTTAATTTTTTTATTAAGTAAAATTTCAACTGGTACATTTTTGTTTTCATAAAATTGAGCAATGAACGAAGACAAAACTTCTTCTGGAGTATGCGATTTATCATGGGAAGGGAAATAAGATTGATTACCCCAATTTTGTTTAGATCTATAGAAAAATACCTGAACACAAGTTTTTCCTGCTTCTTGCGCAACCGAAATAACATCTGCATTTTCTAGATTTGTAGAACTTATATCTTGAGAAGATTGAATTTGGGTTAATGCTTTTATTCTATCTCTTAAAATAGCTGCTTTCTCATAATCCATTTTCTCACTACTTTTTTCCATATCAAATGATAATTTTTTTTGAATATTTTTTGATTTTCCAGAAAGAAATAATACAGCATCTGATACAAGTTTTGAATATTCTGTTTTGTTCAGATAGTTTACACAAGGCGCAGAACATCTTTTAATTTGATAAAGTATACATGGTCTTTCTCTATTCTTAAAAACAGAGTCATTACATACTCTTAATAGAAAAACTTTTTGTAATATTTTTATAGTCCAATTAGCTGATCCCGCAGATGCAAATGGGCCAAAATAATAACCATTTTTATTTTTTTTCCCCCTATGTTTTGATAGTTGAGGCCAATCGGAATCTTTTTCTATAAAAATGTAAGGAAAGGATTTGTCATCTCTTAACAGCACATTAAATTTAGGTTTAAATTTTTTAATTAAGTTTGCTTCAAGAAGCAAAGCCTCTGCCTCACTAGACGTTGTTACTATTTCTAAATTATTTGTTAAGGCCAACATTCTTTCAGTTCTTATTGTGTGATTTTTATCTAAAGCATAGCTTTTCAATCGATTAGGTAGATTTTTAGCTTTACCGACATAGAGCACTTGACCTTTTTTATCAAGCATTCTGTAAACTCCAGGACTATTAGAAATTAAAGGTATTTTTTTTCTAATTAATTCTTTTCCAAAATCAAGATCCCTCATAATCTTTTCTTGTTTTAAAAACTTCTACACCAACAGAACCTGCATTTTTAATTGCATCAGGTTTTTCAATTTTAATTTTTACTGAATTAATTCTTTTATCTTCAAATATTTCTCTAAAAGAATCTTCAGCCAAAGTTTCTAAAAAATTATATTTTTTACTCTTAGCCAAATTTTTTAATTTATTTGTAATTTTTTCATAATCTATAATACTTTTTATATTTTTTTCATTAGGAACAGTATTTTGTTCAACATCAATAATTACATTAAATTTTATTTTTTGTTTTTTTACTTTTTCATGTTCATGGATACCTATTATTTCTTCAATAATAAAATCCTTAATGAATACGCTTCTCTTAATTGAGTTTTTATTTTTTTTAGGCTTTAATTCTATAATTTTAAAATTATTCTTTTTCATTTCTCTTATTCGACGATAAATTTTGACCACTATCAATAGCTATAATTTGTCCTGTAATAGAATTATTATTGATTAAAAATTCAACGGTATCACAAATATCTTCTGTTCGAACAGACTTTTTAAGTAACGTAGATTTTACTTGATTTCTAAAATGTCTGTCAGTTTGTCTTTTGCTTTTAATTGTTGGGCCGGGTGCTATTGCATTTACTTTAATATTTGGACCTAGTCTCATAGCCATAGTTTTCGTTAAAGTTTGTAGACCACTTTTACTGATAGTATATGACATAAAAAAAGGAGTAAGGTTAAATATTCTTTGATCAATAATATTGATTATATCTGATACAGTTTTTTTTGAAGCCTGTTTAGCAAATTCTTTAGTTAGAATAGCTGGAGCAAGAAGATTAATATTTAAATGATCATTCCAGCTTTTAGCAGTGAAATTTGCAATATCATCTTTTTCAAACAAAGCAGCATTATTTATAAGACAGTCAATGTTACCAAGTTTTTTTTTTGCCATAGATATAATTTTTTCTGTTTGTTTTAGATTTTTTAGGTCAGCTTTTATTAAAACTACCTTTACCCAGTTTTGTTCTATTTCTTTTTTTAATTTCTTAGCTTTTGATGATGACCGAAAATAATGAAGAGCAATATTCCAACCTCTTTGAGCAAAATGTAATGCTATAGCTTTGCCCAATCTTGTAGCAGCACCGGTAATTAATAAATTTCTACTTTTCATCTTTTTCTTCTTGTTTTTGTTCCTGGTTTACCTTGGGTTGATCTACCTTCAGGATAAACTTTACTTTGAAGTTTAGACTGTCTTATTTTTGGATTAATTCCAATCTCTAATTCGTTTGCTTCTAATTTTCTAATTTCATCTCTAACTTTTGCAGCTTCTTCAAATTCAAGATTTTCAGCAGCCTCTTTCATTTTTTTCTTTAATGATTTTAAATGTTTTTTTAAATTATGGCCTATAGATGTATCAACATTAATTTTTGTGTAATCTTTTTCATAGATGCTTTCTAAAATATCATTTATTCCTTTTTTGATTGATGTTGCGCTAATATTATTTTTTTTGTTATAAGCTAATTGCAACTTTCTTCTTCTATCAGTTTCTTCAATTGCTTTTTCAATGCTCTTGGTTTTTTTGTCAGCATATAGAACAGCTTTTCCTTCAACATTTCTAGCTGCTCTTCCTATTGTCTGAATTAAAGATCTTTCAGATCGCAAAAAACCTTCTTTGTCTGCATCTAATATTGCTACTAGAGCACATTCAGGAATATCTAATCCTTCTCTTAATAAATTAATTCCCACGAGGACATCAAAAACTCCCATTCTTAAATCTCTCATAATTTCAATTCTTTCTAAAGTATCTATGTCAGAGTGCATATATCTTACCCTCACACCATTTTCATGGAGGTATTCAGTTAAATCTTCAGCCATTTTTTTTGTTAAAGTTGTTACTAATGATCTAAAATTTTTTTTTGCAACCTCTTTACATTCACCCAAAAGGTCATCAACTTGATTTTTTGCTGGTCTGATCTGAACTTCTGGATCACATAATCCTGTTGGTCTTATTACTTGATCAACAAATTTTCCAGATGTTTGCTCAAGTTCCCAAGGACCTGGAGTGGCTGAAACAAAAATAGTTTGAGTTCTCATAGTATCCCATTCTTGGAATTTTAGAGGTCGATTATCCATGCATGATGGAAGTCTGAAACCATATTCAGATAAAGTTTTTTTCCTTGTATGGTCACCTTTATACATTCCATTTAATTGTGGAACTGTTACGTGACTTTCATCAACAAAAACTAAAGTGTTGTCTGGAAAATATTCAAAAAGTGTAGGAGGAGGTTCTCCAGGTTTTCTTCCTGTTAAAAATCTGGAATAATTTTCTATTCCAGCGCAAGTTCCAGTCGCTTCTATCATTTCTAAATCAAACCGTGTTCTTTCTTCTAATCTTTGTGCCTCTAAAAGTTTGTTTTCAGATTTATGTTTTTTTAAAGTAATTTCTAATTCTTTTTTTATTTCTATCATTGCCTGCTCGATAGTAGGTCTAGGAGTTATATAGTGGCTATTTGCGTATAATTTAATTAAATCTAAATCTTTGGTTTTGCTTCCTGTCAAAGGATCAAATTCAACAATTTTTTCAATCTTATTTCCAAATAAAGAAATTCTCCAAGCTCTATCTTCTAAATGAGATGGAAAAACTTCTACATTATCTCCTCTTACTCTAAATGTGCCTCTATGAAAATTTTGATCATTTCGTTTGTATTGAAGATTAACTAAAGTTTTTATAATTTGTTCACGGTTGTGTTCATGATTTTTTTTAATTCCTAGAGTCATTTTACTATAGGATTCAACTGAACCTAAACCATAGATACAGGAAACGCTTGCAACTATAATTACATCGTCCCTTTCAAGCAGTGATCGAGTTGCTGAATGTCGCATTCTATCTATCTGTTCATTAATGGATGCTTCTTTTTCAATATAAGTGTCAGATCTCGGCACATATGCCTCTGGAGTATAATAATCATAATAAGATACAAAATATTCTACTGCATTATTAGGAAAGAAAGTTTTCATCTCCCCATATAATTGCGCAGCTAAAGTTTTATTTGGTGCCAAAATTAAAGCTGGTCTATTTAATGATTCAATTATTTTTGCCATAGAAAATGTTTTGCCAGATCCCGTTACACCTAAAAGAACTTGATCATTTTTTTTGTCTTTTATTCCTGAAATTAACTTTTTTATAGCCCCAGGCTGGTCACCCGCAGGTTCAAAATCAGAAACAGTGGATAGTTTAATTCCACCTTCTAGTTTTTTTCCAGATAAAAAGTCTTTATCAATTGGATCGTGAGACTTTTCTTGATATGTATTTTGCATAGTAATTAATAATTTTTATATATAATAAAATTAATGAGCATAGTTTCCAACTCTTTAAAAAGAATTAAACCATCACCTACAATAGCGGTGAGCCAAAAAGCTAGAGAATTAAAGGCCGCAGGTAAAGACGTAATTGGTCTAGGTGCTGGAGAACCCGATTTTGACACTCCAGAAAATATTAAACAAGCTGGAATTGCTGCAATTAATAGGGGTGATACAAAATATACAGCTGTTGATGGAACTCCAGATTTAAAAAAAGCAATAGCAAATAAGTTTAAAAGAGAAAATAATTTAGAATATTCTGCTGATGAGATCACAGTTGGAACTGGAGGCAAGCAAGTAATTTATAATGCATTTATGGCCACCTTAAATAAAGGTGACGAAGTAATTATACCAGCTCCTTTTTGGGTGTCATATCCAGATATGGTTTTGTTAGCTGGGGGAAATCCAAAAATCGTTAAGTGTAATGAGAATGATGGTTTTAAACTAACACCAAAAAATTTAAAAAAAGCTATTACAAAAAAAACAAAATGGTTAATACTCAATTCTCCGTCAAATCCTACTGGAGCTTCATACACAAAAGAAGAGATTGAAGCATTATCTGAAGTTTTAATTAAAAATAAAAATGTTCACATTTTAAGTGATGATATTTACGAACACATTACTTATGATAATTTTAATTTTTTTACAATTGCGCAAGTCTCAAAATTAAAAAACAGAACACTTACGATGAATGGAGTAAGTAAATCCTATGCGATGACAGGCTGGAGAATTGGTTATGCGGCTGGTCCTAAAGAAATAATAAAGGCAATTAGTAAAATTCAATCTCAATCAACTTCTAACCCTTCGTCTATTAGCCAGGCCGCTGCAGTTGAAGCCTTAAATGGTACTCAAGATTTTATCAAAGAAAGAGCAAATGCTTTTAAAGAAAGAAGAGACTTTGTACTTAATAGCTTAAATAATATTAAAGGTATTAGCTGTTTGAAACCAAGCGGAGCCTTTTATGTATTTCCAAGCTGCAAAAAATTACTAGGAAAAAAGACAAAACTAAAAACAGATAAAGACTTTGTAGAGAAATTACTTGAGGAAGCTTTAGTAGCCGTGGTCCAAGGATCAGCATTTGGTCTAGATGGATATTTTAGAATTTCATACGCCACATCTATGGATAATCTTAAAAAAGCTTTAGAAAGAATAAAATCTTTTTGCGAAAGTTTAAGCTAATTAGGCTTTAGATGACAAATGTTTTTCTGCCTCAAGTGCAGCCATACATCCCATTCCAGCTGCAGTAACTGCTTGTCTAAATATTTTATCTTTAACATCACCTGCTGCAAAAACACCGGGAACATTAGTGATTGTAGAGTCTGGCTTGGTGACTATATATCCTTCTTTATCCATATTTAACTGACCTTTAAAAAGAGAGGTAGCCGGATCATGTCCGATAGCGATAAATAAGCCATCTATTTTTATTTCTTCAATCTTATTTGTTTTTACGTTCTTAATTTTTAATCCTTTAACATTTTTTGGTTCACTATCTCCAATAACTTCTTCAACAACACTATCCCAAATAATTTCAATTTTTTTGTTAGCCATTAATTTCTCTTGAAGCATTTTTTCAGCTCTTAAAGCATTTCTTCTATGTATTAGTTTAACTTTTGAAGCAAATTTAGTTAAAAACATTGCTTCTTCAACAGCAGCATTACCTCCCCCAACTACTGCAACAGTTTTATCTTTAAAGAAAAAGCCGTCACAAGTCGCACATGCAGAAACTCCAAACCCTCTAAATTTCTGTTCAGATTCTATATTAAGCCATCTAGCTTGAGCTCCTGTAGAAATAATAATTGAATCTGCGGTATATTTTTGTCCACCATCTCCAACAGCTTCAAACGGTTTAGATTTTAAGTTTACCGATGCAATATGATCCTCAATCATTTCTGTTCCAACAGCTTTTGCTTGATCTCTCATTTGATCCATTAACCAAGGTCCTTGGATAACTTTTGAAAATCCAGGATAATTTTCTACATCAGTAGTTGTTGATAATTGTCCTCCAGGTTCCATACCATGCACAAGCATAGGCTTTAACATTGCTCTAGCTGCATAAACTGCAGCAGTATACCCGGCAGGACCAGATCCTATAATTAAGACTTTGGAATGTTTTTTTGAATTATTATTCATACTTTAACTAATATGGGTACTTTTAATTAAATTTAAAGATTTTAATTTTATTCAAAAGTATCGTTAAACTGTTGGTTCACTCTTACAAAAGTTGTGCATTTGCTAAGCTGTTTAAGAGAAGGGGCGCCAACATAAGTGCAACTACTTCTTAAGCCACCCAGTATATTTTGGACAGTGTCTTTTATTTTACCACGGAATTTTAATTGGACTTTTTTCCCTTCACTGCTTCTATAATTTGAAAGTCCTCCATAATGTTTTTCAAGTGCTGTATCTGAACTTGATCCATAAAACTCGATAAATTGAGATCCATTTTTTTTTACTTTTTTTCCACCACCTTCTTCATGGCCAGCAAACATTCCTCCCAACATAACAAAGTCAGCTCCACCACCAAACGCTTTTGCCACATCCCCAGGGCACGTACAGCCACCATCAGCTATTATATGAGCACCTAAACCATGTGCTGCATCAGCACATTCTATAACAGCGCTAAGCTGAGGGTAACCAACTCCTGTTTGAATTCGAGTTGTACAAACGCTTCCTGGGCCAATACCAACTTTAACTATATCAGCTCCATTCATTACCAATTCTTGAGTCATATCTGCCGTGACTACATTTCCTGCAATTATAGTTTTTGTAGGATATTTTTCTCTCACTGAACTTACAAATTTACTAAAATGATCAGAGTAACCATTAGCAATATCGATACATATAAATTCAAAAAAACTACATTCTTTCATTATTTCATTAAGCCGTTTGTAGTCTTCATTACTTGTTCCAGTGCTTAAAATTAAATGTTTGTGAATTCCTTTTACAGACGAATTACGTTTAATTGTTTTAAGATCATGCTGTTTTGTTAAACATGTCATTATTTCAAATGTAGCCAAGTTTTTGGCAACTTCTATTTCTCCAACCCCATCCATATTGGCAGCCATAATTGGAACGCCTTTCCATTGATGATTGCTATATTTAAATTTGTAGGTACGTTGTAGCTCTACGTCTTTACGACTAGATAGCGTACTGCGTTTTGGCCGAAACAGGACATCGGCATAGTCGAGCTTGATATCTTCTTCAATACGCATATTTCCATAGAGGATGTATAAAGGTTTATTATTTTAAGTAAAACATATTTATTATGCTGTGGATAAATAAAATTTTGGAATATATATAAGTATCTATGAAAAAGCTTAAAGCTCTACTTTTGACCGAAGGTATGCACGGAATGATTAGTCAAGTAGAAGGAATGGCGAAGGCATTAAATGTAGATTATAGTCATAAAACTGTAAGATTAAGTTTTCCTTGGAATCTAATACCACCTAAGCTTACACCCGTTTCTCAAATAGTTTTAAAAGATAAAATTAATATAGCTGCCAATGAAATTCCAGATTTAATAATTTCCTGTGGAAGAAAAAGTGTAATACCATCAATTTTTCTAAAGAAGAAGAATTCAAAAATATTTACAATTCATATTCAAGATCCAAAGGTAGGTTTTAAAAATTTTGACGCAATAGTAGCTCCCGAGCATGATAATTTAAAAGGAGATAATATTTATACCTCTAAAGGAGCTATCCATTACATAACGGAAGTAGAAATAAGTAAAGCCAAACAATATTTGGTTGATAAAATTAAAAGTGAAAAAATAGTTTCATTAATTTTAGGAGGGCCAAATAAATATTATAGTTTTAATTCTGATCAAATAATTAATATATTTAATCAAATAAAGTCGATATTTGTTTCCAACGGTTACAAAGTAATCATAATTCCATCTATGCGCACTCCCAAAGAAACCATTGATTTAGCAATAAAAGAAATGGGTTCATGCGGTCACGTCGTAACGAAAGTTGATAAGCAAGCTTATTTGTCTGCATATGCACTTGCAAATTATGTAGTAGTCACATGCGATTCTACATCTATGATTTCTGAAGCCGCAACTTCTAGCAAACCCATATTTGTTGCTCACATGAAAGCAAAAAGAAATAATTATAGATTTAATAGATTTTTTGAATTATTTAAACAAATGGGAATTACTAGAGATTTAGGAGAGAAAGTTGAAACTTGGACATACAATAAACACAATGAAGCACAAAGAATAGCGATTGAAATAAAAAGCAAAATAAAAAATTAATTTAATGGAATTTTTAAATTCTTTAAAAAAAAGATCAAAACATTACAGTACACCTTTTAGTCATTGGGAATTAAACGAACCATTAACAGAAGGCACTATAAAAGAAATTTGTAAAACTGAAATTACCGATTTAACTAAAATGAATATAAATTATGATGGAACTAGAGCTGTTGATGGAGGGGAAGGTCAATTTAGAGCAGGCATATCAGATGGTGGAAAAGCAATAAAATTTAGATGTTTCGTTAGCAAAGATAATTCAAAAGATTTTCCTAATCTAAATAGTTTAATAGAAGAACTCAGATCAAAAGATACTTACGGATATATTAGTGAATTAATAAAAAAAGATCTTTCAAATTCATATGTAAGAGTTGAAGTAATATGTGATCGTCAAGGATTTTGGTTAAAGCCTCACTGCGATATAAAAGAAAAATTAATTTCTTGCCTTTTATTTGCAAATCCATTTAATGAAAACGAAAATCTAGGAACTGACTTTTATGACAAAAAGCTAAATAAAGTTAAAACAGTTCCCTATAAAAATAATTATGGGTATTTTTTTACAAGCGGTCCAAATACTTGGCACGGTATGGAGAAAAAGGAAATCAAAAAAGAGAGAAGATGTTTGCAAATTAATTATGTTTCATTTGAAACTGACTGGAAAGTCAAAACCTAAAGTTCTTGAATAGCTTTTACATTAATTTTTTTCGATTTAAGTGACTTTATGCCTTCTAAACATGCATAAGCAGTAGACATATTGGTACAATAAGGAACTTTATTAATCAAAGTAGCTCTTCTTAACGAGGTCGAATCTAAAATACGATAAGCTCTTTTTCCTCCTCCGGTATTAATTACTAATGCAATTTTTTTTGCATTTAATATATCAACAATATGTGGAGAACCTCCGCTAACTTTGTTTATTTTTTTGCATTTAATACCATTTTTTTGAATTGCATTTGCAGTACCTTCAGTACCGCAAAGAGTAAAATTTAATTTTACTAATTTTTTTGCTAAGTCTATTCCTTCATTTTTATGTTTATCTTTTAAAGAGATAAACGCTAATCCTTTTGTAGGTAATGAGTTTCCAGAAGAAATTTGACTTTTTGCATACGCAAGACCAAAATCTTTATCAATTCCCATTACTTCTCCAGTTGATTTCATTTCAGGTCCTAACAATACGTCTACATTTGGAAATTTATTAAATGGAAATACAGCTTCTTTTACTGCAAACATATTTTTATTTTTGTTTGTTAAATTAAAATTTGATAACTTTTTACCCGCCATTACTCTGGAAGCAATTTTTGCTAAAGGAATTCCTTTAGCCTTTGAAACAAACGGAACGGTTCTACTGGCTCTTGGGTTTACTTCAATTATGTAAATTTCATCATTTTTGATTGCATATTGCACATTCATAAAACCTTTTACTTTTAATGCTAATGCTAATTTTTTTGTTTGGTTTTTAATTTCATTTATTAATTTTTCTTTAATAGCAACTGGAGGCAAACAGCAAGCCGAGTCACCCGAATGAATACCTGCTTCTTCTATGTGTTGCATTATTCCAGCAACAAACACTTCATTGCCATCTGAAATAGCATCAACATCAACCTCCATTGCATTATTAATAAATTTATCTATTAATATGGGGTTATTTTCTGCAGCTTTAAAAGCTTCTTCTACAAAATTTTTTAATTGATTTTTTTCATGAACTATTTCCATTGCTCTGCCACCCAAAACATAGGACGGCCTAACAACTAAAGGCAAACCTATTTTATTAGCAATTTTAATTGCTTCACCATAGTTTTTTGCAATTCCACTTTCTGCTTGTTTTAATTTTAATTTAATTAAAAGTTTTCTAAATCTGTCTCTGTCTTCCGCAAGATCAATCGAAGAGTATTGTGTTCCTAAAATAGGCAATGAATTTTCATGAAGAAATTTTGCTAACTTAATTGGAGTTTGACCGCCAAATTGAGCTATTATTCCTAACAAATTGCCTTTAGATTTTTCTTTTAATATTATGTTATGAACATATTCTTCAATTAAAGGTTCAAAGTATAGTCTGTCGCTAGTATCATAATCAGTAGAAACGGTTTCGGGATTACAATTTATCATTATCGTTTCATATCCAGATTCCTTCAAAGCAAAACTTGCTTGGCAACAACAGTAATCGAATTCTATACCTTGACCAATTCTATTAGGTCCGCCACCTAAAATAATTATTTTCTTTTTAGATGATGGATATGCTTCACATTCTGTTTTAAGCATGAAATTCCTTTGATAAGTTGAATACATGTAAGGAGTGAAAGACCTAAACTCAGCTGCACAAGTATCTACTTTTTTAAATACTGGTAAAATATTTAAAGCTAATCTTTTTTTTCTAACAACTTTTTCATTTAAACCACACAGTTGTGATAATTTTTTATCAGAAAATCCCATTGACTTAATTTTGTTAAATTCATTAAAGTTTTTAGGCAAGCCTCTTTTTAGGATGTTATTCTCAGTATTAATAATTTCTTTAATTTGTTCTAAAAACCAAGGATCTATATTTGATAATTTGTGAATTTTACTAATTTTAATTTTTTTACGCATTGCTTCAGCAACTAGTAAAATCTTGTTAGGAATATTTATTTTTAATTTTTTTTCAATTTCCTTCTTACTTAAAGAAAAAATCCTATCCAATCCTGAAAAGCCAATTTCAAGAGATACCAAGGCTTTTTGGAGAGACTCTTTAAAGTTTCTTCCAATTGCCATAGCTTCACCTACAGATTTCATTGAGGTTCCCAATATTGCTGGAGTGGTTGAAAATTTTTCAAAAGTAAATCTTGGAATTTTAGTAACCACATAATCTATGGTTGGCTCAAACGATGCTGGAGTTACTTTTGTAATTTCATTTTTTAATTCGTCAAGCGTGTAGCCTATAGCCAGTTTTGTTGCAATTTTTGCTATTGGAAAACCTGTAGCTTTTGATGCAAGCGCAGATGACCTAGACACTCTAGGATTCATTTCTATTATTACCATTCTTCCATTTTTTGGATTTATGGCGAACTGAACATTGGAACCACCGGTTTCGACCCCAATTTTTCTTAGGCATGCTATCGAAGCATTTCTCATGACTTGATACTCTTTATCAGTTAACGTTAAGGCTGGAGCTACTGTAATGGAGTCGCCCGTGTGAATTCCCATTGGATCTACATTTTCTATAGAACAAATAATAATACAGTTGTCATTTTTATCTCTTACAACTTCCATTTCAAATTCCTTCCAACCTTCTAGGCATTCTTCGACCAAAACTTGAGTTACCGGCGATGCTTCTAAACCTTCTTTTATAATTTTGAAAAATTCTTTTTTACTTTTAGCAATACCACTTCCAAGACCTCCCAGTGTAAAAGCTGGTCTAATGATTGCCGGTAATCCAATTTTTTTTAAACTTCTTTTTGCTTTTTTTAAGTTTTTAACTATATCTGATTTTGGAAGGTCTAAACCAATATCAGACATATTTTTTCTAAATTTTTTTCTATCTTCTGCATTTGAGATTGCCTTAGAATTTGCCCCTATTAATTCAATTTTATATTTTTTTAAGAGTCCTCCTTTTTCAGCTTCCATTGCTAAATTTAATGCAGTTTGACCTCCCATAGTTGGTAAAATAGCATCAGGTTTTTCTTTTATTAATATTTTCTCTAAAATTTCTTTTGTGATTGGCTCAATGTAAGTTTTATCCGCAACTCCTGGATCTGTCATTATAGTTGCTGGGTTTGAATTTATTAAAATTACTTTATAGCCTTCGTTTTTTAATGCCTTGCATGCTTGAGTACCAGAATAATCAAATTCACATGCTTGACCAATAATTATTGGACCTGCACCTACTACTAAAATTTTTTTAAGATCTTTTCTTTTTGGCATTTTTTTTAATACTATTAATAAATTCTTGAAATAAATATACGCTGTCTTGTGGCCCAGGGTTGGATTCTGGATGATATTGAACGGAAAAAACTGGTTTATTTTTTAATCTTATTCCCTCAATACAATCATCAAATAAAGATTTATGAGTAATCTCAATATTTTTCGGCAAACTTTCTTTAACAATTTCAAAACCATGATTTTGAGATGTAATTTCTACATTACTATTAATTAAATTTTTGACAGGATGATTAGCACCTCTGTGGCCAAGCTTCATTTTTCTTGTTTTTGCACCAAGCGCTAAAGCAAGTATTTGATGACCAAGACAAATTCCAAAAATAGGCAATTCTTTTTTTATTAAAGTTTGAATAATTCCAATTGCATACTTTCCTGTGGCTGACGGATCACCGGGCCCGTTAGATAAAAACACGCCATCTGGTTTCATTTTTAATATTTTTTCTGCACTTGTTTTGCATGAAACTATATTGACTTCACATTTAAAATCGGAAAAATATCTTAGAATATTTTTTTTAATTCCATAATCAATTGCCACAATTTTAAATGATCTAATTTTATTTTTTAAAAATCGACTCTCTTTTTTCCAAGTTTTAAATCCTGACCATTTATAATTTTTTTTAGTTGTGACTTTTTCAGCTAAATCTAAATTTTTTAAACCACTCCATTTATTAGATAAATTTTTTAATTTATTAATATTAAATTTTCCTTTTTGGGAATATGAAATAGTTCCCTTAGGTGCGCCCTTATCTCTTATAAAGTTTGTTAAACTTCTAGTATCAAGACCAGTAATACCTACGATTTTATTTTTTTTTAACCAATGGTCTAAATGTTTCAAAGCTCTATAATTTGATGGGTTTGAAATTTCAGAATTGAAAATTACTCCTCGGGTCCAGATTTTCTCAGATTCGTGATCATCATTATTAGTTCCAACGTTTCCAATATGTGGAAACGTGAAATTAATTATTTGTCCAGCATAAGAAGGGTCCGATATTATTTCTTGGTAACCTGTTATAGAAGTGTTGAAACAAATTTCCCCAGTAGTTGTACTTTCAAATCCAAATCCATGGCCTTTAAAAAAACTGCCATTTTCTAAAACTAAAATGCCTGTGGGATTAATCTTTTTGAGATTATCTTTTATTTGATGCGTTAAATTTGTTTTTACTAACAAATACAACTCATGAGTTAAAGGCTTTTACTATAAAACATGATTTTGCGCAACATATGAAAAAGGTTTTATCTCGTCAAGATGGAATTTTTTTCTTTTGAAGTAATTTGATCTGTGAAGTAAATTGATTTTTTTATAATTCATGTCACTACGAGAAAAAATAAACGAACAGTTTAATGCTGCGCTTAAAAGCAAAAACAAAACTTTAATTTCTACTTTTAGGTTAATTTTGGCCGCAATAAAAGAAAGGGATATTGCTAATAGAACTGGTGAAAATAAAGATGTTATTAAAGATCCTGAGATTATAAAAGTTTTGAAAAAAATGAAGAAACAAAGACAGGATTCTGCAGATTTGTATAAAAAAGGTAATAGGCAAGAACTGTTAGAAGCTGAGGAAGCAGAAATAAAAATAATAGATACATTTTTACCAAAACAACTTAGCGACGAAGAAACAAAGAAAATTTGTAAGCAGGTGATCGAATCATCTGGAGCCAAAAGCATTAAAGACATGGGAAAAATAATGGGTTTATTAAAACAAAAATATTCAGATACGATTGATTTTTCCAAAGTTAATTTAATTGTTAAAGGATTGTTAAGCCAATGAAATATCCAAAAGAATATCTTGAAGAAATTAAACTTAGACTAAAAGTATCACAAGTAGTTGGAAAACATGTAAAATTAAAAAAACGAGGCAAAGAATTTATTGGCCTATCTCCTTTTTCAAATGAAAAAACTCCATCCTTTACTGTAAATGATGAAAAAGGTTTTTATCATTGCTTTAGCTCAGCAGAGCACGGAAATATTTTTGATTTTTTAATGAAAACGAAAAATTATAAATTTGGAGAGGCAGTCAGAGCATTAGCATCTGAAGCTGGAATGCAGCCATATAGATTTACTAAAGTAGATGAGGAAAGACAAAACAGATGGAAAATTTATAACTCAATTTTAGAAAAATATTCAAACTTTTGTCACGAGGAAATAGTTTCAGGGAAAAATCCTGAAGTAATCGAATATTTAAATGGAAGAAAGATTTCAAAAAAAGAAATTTCTTTTTTTAAGATTGGCTTTTCGCCCAAAAAAAATAATTTTTACGAAAATTTAAAGAAAGAATTTGATGAAAAACAAATTAGTTTATCTGGCATTTATTATTTTGATGAGAAAAAAAAAGAATATGTAGATAGATTTAGAGGAAGAATTATTTTTCCCGTAAAAAGTTTAAATGGTTCTGTTTTTGCTTTGGGAGGCAGAGCTACTTCGAAAAATGTTCTTGCTAAATATATCAATTCTCCTGAAACTGAATTTTATAAAAAAGGAAATAATTTATATAATATTAATTCAGCTAAAGAAATTAGAACGGAAACAGACAGCGTATATATAGTTGAGGGATACATGGATGTAATCAATCTTCATAAATTTGGTATTCAAAATGTTGTAGCAAACTTGGGAACAGCAATGACCGAGAGACAATTAGACTTGATTTGGAAATTTTTTAAAAATCCTATTATTTGTTTAGATGGTGATGTTAGCGGTAAAAAAGCTGCCATAAGAGCTGCCGAACGTTTATTTCCTTTAATGAAAGCAGATTTCAATATTTATTTTTTAACGTTACCAGAAAATTTAGATCCAGATTCATATATAAATGAAAAAGGAAAGGAATCATTTATAAAATTTTCAAAAAGCAAAGTGGATATTCAGAATTTTATTTGGGATTCTTATTATCAAGAAATTGATAAAAACGATCCTCATTCACTAACATTATTTGAAAGAAAAATTAAAGCACTTTGTAATGATCTAAAAGATAAAACATTAGGAAAATATTTTATGGATAATTTTATTAGGAAAATTAATGAACTTACTCCTAATTTAAATTTAAAAATAAAAAATTTTAATAAATATAAAAAATTAACAAATCCTTTACAGCAAACAAAAGATGTTTACAAGCAAAGAAATAAATTTGAAGAAAAAGAATTAAAAGAGTATTCGGTTTTATTTTTGGTTATCAACAACTTAGATATTTTTAGAAAAAATATAGAATTACTTTCTGAAATTACTTTTTCTGATAAATTGATAAATGAATTTAAACAAAAATTAGTAGATTATTTATTATCTGAAAAGTTTTTTGACAGAAAAAAATTAAATTCTAATGATTTTGAAGAAAAATTTCAAAATGTTATAAATAATATAAACGATAATGCTCCAATTAAGATAATATATAAAAATAAGGATGAAAGTGAGATTATTTTGATGTTTAATGAAACAGTAAAAGAGATTAAAAAAATCGAACTTAAGAAAAAAATTGATACTTTAGAAGATAAAGTTTCATTAAATCTTGACGAAAATCTCTATACAGAGCTATTGTCACTTAGAAATCAGTTAAAAGGGGGCTAATTATACTATGGATTTTATTTATTTTATTATTATATATGACTCCTCTATTTAGTTTTTAAAGGCGAAAAATACTGTGGAAAAATTAATTACAAAATCATTTAAAAGATTGTTAGATAAAGGAATTCATAGAGGTTTTATTACTTATGAAGAATTAGGAAAATCTTTAGGAAAAAGACATTTTAGCCAAATAAATATAGAAGAAGCTTTTTTACATATATTTGATAATAAAATTTCCTTAGTTGAAAAAAAATCTGATTACAATTTAAGCAAAAAAAGAGATTCATCTTCTTCCGATTCCCAAAAAACTAAAGATGTAGAAAAAAGTGATGACCCAATCAGAATGTACTTACGTGAAATGGGAGGAGTGGAATTGCTTTCACGAGAAGGTGAAATTGCTATAGCAAAAAGAATAGTTGCAGGAAAAGATTATATGATAAATGGATTGTTTCAAAGTCCATTAAGCGCAAGAAAACTTTTTGAATGGAGAGAAAAACTAGAAAAAAATGAACTCCTGGTTAGAGAAATTATAGATATAGATTCCTCATACATTGAGTCAGAAAATGAGGAGCAAAACTTAAATTTTAAAAAAAACAAATCAAAAGAAAAAGAAGAAACAAATGACAAATCTAAAAAATTAAAAAAAGATTCATCCGAAGAAGAAAATTCAAATCAATCTGAAGAAGAAAAAAATCAAGAAAAATTAGAAGAAGATGAGTTTAATCCGACCTTAGCTGCAATGGAAGAAGAAATTAAACCTCAGGTAATTTCAACCATTAATTCTCTTTGTAAAGATTATACAAAACTTATTAAAATTCAAAACGATAAATTAAATTGTGCTTTAAATTCCCAGGAATTTTCTAGAGCAAAAGAGAAAGGTTATGCTAAACTACAAGAAATTATAATAAAGAAGATAAAAACTCTTCAACTGAATTCTGGTGTTCTTGAAGATTTACTTGAAATCCATTTTCAAGAGAACAAAAAAATTACTTCTCTAGAAGGTGTTCTATTGCGTCTAGTTATGGATAATAAAATCTCCAGGGAAGAGTTTCTTAAGTATTACATAGGCAATGAAATTAATCCTAAATTTGAATCTTTTTTAAATGAAAATACTAATTGGAGAAATTTTTTTAAAAAGAAGAAAAAAGAATTTTTAGAAATAAAAGACAGGTTAGTAGAATTTAGTAAAAAAATTGGTTTACCTATTTCCGAATTTAAAAAATTAGTTGGAAGAATTCAAAAAGGTGAAAAAGAATCAAGAATTGCAAAAAAAGAAATGGTGGAAGCTAACTTAAGATTAGTGATTTCTATTGCAAAAAAATACACAAATAGAGGCTTACAGTTTTTAGATTTAATTCAGGAAGGGAACATTGGCCTTATGAAGGCAGTCGATAAGTTTGAATATCAGAGAGGATATAAATTTTCTACTTATGCTACTTGGTGGATAAGACAAGCTATTACTCGATCGATAGCAGATCAGGCAAGAACTATTAGAATACCAGTTCATATGATTGAAACAATTAATAAAATAGTTCGTACATCTAGACAAATTTTAAGCGAGAGAGGAAGAGAAGCTACTCCTGAAGAGTTAGCTAAAAAATTAGCAATGCCTTTAGATAGAGTAAGAAAAGTTTTAAAAATTTCTAAAGAACCAGTATCTTTAGAGACTCCAGTTGGAGACGAAGAAGATAGTAGCCTTGGAGATTTTATAGAAGATCAAAATGCACTCCAACCTCTTGATGCCTCAATAAGATCAAATTTAGGAGAGTCTACAACTAAAATTTTAGCAACTCTTACCCCAAGAGAAGAAAGAGTTCTTAGAATGCGTTTTGGCATTGGAATGAATACAGATCATACCTTGGAAGAAGTTGGCTTGCAGTTTTCTGTTACAAGAGAAAGGATAAGACAAATTGAAGCTAAAGCTCTAAGAAAACTTAAACATCCAAGCAGATCAAAACATTTAAAAAGCTTCTTAGAAAAATAAAATTTTAATCGTTAATGATTAAATTATTTTGGAATACTCATAATCAAAAAAAACCTAATTCTCCAGAAAAAAAAATTAGAGAAAAACAGGAATTAGATTATGGATGGGGGAAATATCATAAAAAAAGCTCAGATAAATGGGTTTTTGAAATTTTAAAAAAAGTTGAATATCAAATTATTAAATCTGAAGAGGAGCTTAAAAAAGAAGATATCTTAATAATAGTTGATTCTAGTGTTGAAGAAAAAAGTGAGCTTTATAACAAACTTAATTTAATTTCTTCAAAAATATTTTTGTTTCATCTGGGTGACGAGTTTGGATTTCATAATTTATCTACGGTTTATAATAGCTGTGATTACGTATGGAGACCTTTTTGTTCTAGCAAATACTTTAATAATGAAAAAGTCACGTGTATACCTATAGGTTATAAATCAGGGGTTCTTAATAAAGAAACAACTAATAGAAAATATAAATGGGCCTTTACAGGCACGCCTCACAAGTCTAGTAGGCATGATTTATTATATCAATTTTCTAACATCGAACCTTTTTTTTGTCACAAAACAAAGAAATTTGATAAAAATATTATTTCTGTTGATGAAATGAACGATGTTTTGTCTTCAACTGATTTTATTCCATGTCCAAATGGTTTTTTTCATCCAGAAACTTACAGGGTCTACGAAGCTTTAGAATGTGGTTGCATACCAATCGTTGAAAATGCATATAAATATTATGACCGTTTATTTCCAGGAAATCCATTTTTAAAAATAGATAAATGGTTAGACGCAAAACCTATTGTCCAAGGTTGGAGTAATGAACAAATTGAAAAAAAGAGAACAGAATGCAAAATTTGGTGGAAAGAAAAAAAAAATAGCATTCAGGATTTTATAAAAAGCAAGATTATTTTATGAGTAAAATTCAACTAGAAAAAATTGATAGGCTAATAAAAATTAAAAAAATTAAAGAAGCTGAATTAGAGCTTTCAAAACTAGGTTCTCAATTCTTTAAAGATACTGAATATCTTTATTTAAGAAGTAAAATTTTTTTTATTAATAAATTATATTATATGGCTCTAGATGCTTTATTAATTGCTACTGAGTTTAAGGCAAATGATAAAATTTACGATCTTATTTCTAAAATTTATAACACTCTGGGAAACAAAGAGTTAAGTAAAAAAATTTCTAATTCCGAATCACGATTAGAAGCTATTAATTCTCTTAAAGGAGAAGTTACGGGCATTTCACAAAAAGAAGGGTAGAATAAAGAAAACAACATGATTGTTTGGTTAACATCTTATCCCAAGAGCGGCAACACGTGGGTTAGAGCTTTTCTAAGTGCGTATTTGCATTCCCCTAATGGAAATTTTAATTTTAATTTATTAGATAAAATTGAAGAATTTCCTCAGCATGATCTTTTAAATCAATTTATGAACAAAAAAAATTTTCATAGCCTAAAGGAAATTTCAAAGTATTGGATTAAAGCTCAAGAAGTGATTAATTTAAATAATAAAATTACATTTCTTAAAACACATAGTGCTTTATGTAATATTAATGGAAATTTTTTCACTACAAATAATAGTTCTTTGATTTTTATTTATATAGTAAGAGATCCTAGAAATGTTATTCTTTCATTGTCAAATCATTTTGGAAAAACACAAGAAGAAAGTTATAAAATTTTAACTGATGAAAGGTATATAATTTATCCACGTGTTAGCAGTGAACTATTTCCAGCCACGCACATTGCTAGTTGGAAAACTCATTACTTGTCTTGGAAAAATTCTAACACAAAAAATAAAATAATTATAAAATATGAAGATTTGATTAATGATTCAAAAAATACTTTCAAGAAAATATTAAATTTTTTAAATGAACATGCAAATATTAAATATGATGAGAATAGATTTATAAATTCAATTAATACTACACAGTTTGAAGATTTTAAAAAATATGAAGAAAAACATGGTTTTGATAAAGGACAAAAGGATAAATTTTTTCATCTAGGAAAACAAAATGATTGGAAATCCCTATTAGATACAAAAATTTCTAGTAAAATTATGAATGAATTTAAATTTGAAATGAACGAACTGGGGTATATTTGAATATTTATAAAACAACAGTTGAAACTAGTAACTTGAAACAATTTAAAAACTCAAGTACAAGCATAAACTGTTCTAGGGGGCCTGTAGCTCAGCTGGTCAGAGCAGTACACTCATAATGTATTGGTCCCAGGTTCGAATCCTGGCGGGCCCACCAACTTTATCTTAAATTAAAAATATCAATAATATTTTTTGCTATATTTTTTTTGTTGAATTGAATTTTATACTTTTCTCCGAGTTTTAATGCCATTTTTCTTTTATTCTCATAGTCTTTTTCTAATTCCTCTATTTTTTTAACCATTGAATCGGCATTAGGTTCACAAATGAAATCAGAAGGAGCAAATTCTTTAGCGGTCAAATTATCCGAACACATTATTGGAATTGCGCCACAAACCATTCCCTCTATCATTGGTAAACCAATTCCTTCAGCCTTGGATGGTAAAAGCACATACTTTGAAGAGTTATAAATCTCATTCAAATGCTCATCTTTTATAATTCCAAGGTAATTACCAAACTTAGGATCTTTTAGACCACAAATTTTTATATTTTTTTCACCATCTTTAATTTTTGAAATAGCCTCTCGAACAAGACTAAATCTTTTTACAGGATCAAAAACTCTACCAACATAAAAAAAAGTATTATTTTTTTTTATTTTTTCATCGTAACTAACATCTTTCATTGGATTATAAATTACGTGAGTTTTTTTATTATAAAATTTTGATAAATCATTTTGAACTTTAAAACTTATTACAGTTACTACATCAGCTTTTATTAGAAAGTGTTTAACCAATAGCTCAGCTTGTTTTTCAATATTTGGCATATGCCAAGGGACATCTAAAAAATTAAACATTAAAAAAGCTTTTGGATATTTTTCTTTTAATTTAAGAGCATCCTCGTATCCTCTAGGATCATTAGAATATATTAAATCAGGAGAATCTTTTGTTAGAATATGGCCTAGTGCTTTCATACCTTCTTTGATTCTTGGTATTTGACACGTATATCCATCAGCACCTAATATAGAAACTTTAATAGTACTCATAAAAATAGTTTATAAATTTTAAAATATACAAAGCAAGACTTGATATATATATAATAAAACAATGCTAATTGACTCTTTTCTTTTTTTTAACGAAACTGAACTAACCGAACTAAGAATCAAATATTTAAATAAAATAGTTGACTATTTTGTGGTAATAGAAGCAGATATTACTCATCAAGGTCAAAAAAAAGCATGGAATTTTCCAAAAATTCTAGAAAATAATTTAAAAGAATTTTCAAAAAAAATTCAGTATCACCAACTTAATATTGATCCAGAAAAAATAAAAAACGAGGAAAGTTGGATAATTGATAATGTAAAAGGTGACGATGCTTGGAGAATTGAAAATTTTCAAAGAAATTATATTAAAAATGCTTGCCAAAAATTTTCAGATCAAGATATTTTGATCATAAGTGATGTAGATGAAATACCTTCAAAGTCAAAACTTGAATTTATAAAAACAAGTAATTTTAAGAAAATTGCACCAATAGCTTTTGAACAATATTTATTTCATATAGATTGTAATTTTTTAAAGCTAGAAAGTTGGAGAGGAAGTATAGTAACGACAATGCAAATTTGTAATGCTTATTCACCACATAAACTTAGAAGATTAAGAAATAAAATATCACATTTTACTGACTCAGGTTGGAGCTTTTCTTCCTTTGGTGGACCAAAAAAAATTAAGGAAAAATTAGAATCTATTGCACACAAAGAATTTAATAATGATAAATTTAAAAATTTAGATCATATAATTAATTGTCAAAAAACTGGAGCTGACTTATTTCATAGAAAAGTTAAAGCAAAAAAAATAGATAAAACATTTTTTCCTGAAGATTTGTTAAAATTAATGGAAGAAAATCCTGATTATTATTTTGGTCCGAAATTATAAATTAGATGATTTACGTTTCTATAAGTACAATTCCGCAAAGATTAAAAAACTTAAATGAGACTATTGAATCTTTATTAAAGCAGACTAAAAAACCTAATAAAATTTTTATTAACATTCCTCATAAATACGAGCGTTTTTCTGAAATTATTGAGGACAATCAAATCCCTAAATTTAATAGCGATATCGTTGAGGTTACAAGATGTGAAGATTGTGGACCCGGAACGAAATTATTAGGTTCTTTGAATAAAGTTAAAAAAAATTCTTTATTGATTTTAGCTGATGACGACCATGTTTATAGAGATTATATGATAGAAAAATTTTTTTATTTTTATTCTAAAGCGCCTAATAATGCTTATAGTTTTTATGTTCATCCACTGGGAAATTTTGGGATTGGTCAGGGAGCAGACGGTTTTGCGATAAATACAAATAATTTAGAAGGTATAAAAAATTTTTATAATGATGTTGTAAAAGATTATAAAGAGCTTTTTTTATATGATGATTTATGGATTTCTTATTTTTTGTATTTTTTTAAAAAAAATAAAATACTTTCTTTGCAAGAACATTTAAGAAAAGATAGTGAAGGTAAACCTTCTCTAATTTATAAAACGCGCATTGTTGCTTCTGGACTCGTTTCAACATACGGAAAAAATTTAATAGAGGCAGTAAAAAAAAGAGATCAAATAGCAGTTAAAAGTTTTAAATATATGCAGGAGAAAACAAAAAATTTAAACTTTTAGTTTTCTAACCTTATCAAAGAAATTTTTCCATTCCAAAGATCTTGCGTTCCATGAATAAGTTTCATTTATTTTTTCTCTTTGTAATTTCAGTTTTTTCTGTGTTGTATCAGACCAAAAATTATTAATACTTTCTAAAAGCGCCTCTCTATACTTTACTTCTAATTTTTCCGGCGTTTTTTCAAAATATATTACTTTTCCAAATGGTGAACAGGTCTCACTAAGGGCGCCAAGGTCTGTAGTTACCACTTCACAACCTGCCGCCATAGACTCAATTGCAGCTATACAACTTGTTTCAGGCCAAATGCTTGGATAAGCAAAAATATGCATTTTTTTTAATTTTTCTATTACTTTTTCATTTTTTAAATAACCAAAATAATTAACATTTTTTGTATTTTTGCATTCATCAAAAAGTTCCTTGTAAGTTTTTTCCAAGAATAGAATCAAATTTTTTTTCCATAAATTATCGTAGAGGAACAGACATTTAGTTCTACATTATCCAAATTTAAATCTTTAAAAACTTTTAATAAAATTTTTAATCCTCTCCAAGGTGTAGTATGGTAAATTAAGTTTATTTTGTCCGAAGGTTTTTCAACAAAACTTATTTTATCTATAGCATTTTTAATTACTATTGTTTTATTTCGAGGAATATGAAAATATTTTATATGCTGTTCAAGATTCCAATTAGAGTTATATACAATCCAATCTAACTTATTTACAAATTCTTTCGATCCTAAGTTTTTAGCTTCATTTTGGTTAACAAAATGATGCATCCAAAGAATATTAATCTTATCTTTTTCTAGGAGATCATAATTAGCGCTATTTAAAATAAGATTTATATCTTTAAAACTTTCATCAGGCACATGTTTTAATAGCAATCTAAATTGACTTTCGCTTCCTCCAAACGAATCTTTAAAAGAAACGGGTCTAGATTTATCATCATCTGCTTTTTTTAAAATTCTAGATTTTTCTTCCACAAATAATCTTGATAAATTATTTAGCTACAAATTCATTTAAAGTAACAAATAACTTTGTAATATCTCCATTATTTGTTTCTATTACAGATGCAAACTCTTCTTTCTGAGTTCTTGCTAAACTTAGTCCTTCTATTATTAAATCTCTTATTAATGGCTTGTCAGGGTTTTTTGTGTAAACCCTCCACTCAATTTTAACCTCAGGCTTTTTGTCAGTGGCAAGAAGAACACTTTTAACAATGGTATATTTAGCATTTAAAACTTCTGTTGAAACCACATCAATTTTGGGATCGGAGTAATCAGTTAACCTAGAAGTAAAACTTTTTAAAAAATATTTTTCAAATAATGAAAGATATTCTTTCATTTGTTCTTCATTTAGTAGCTTTCTGTAGTTTCCTATAGAATAATAAGCGACTCCTTTTATATCTACAGTTTTTAAAGCCATTTCTGATAGTTTTTTAGTTTTAAATTCTTTTGTATTGGTATCAACAAGAATTTTTTTAGCATCATTAACTATTTCTTGAATAAACTGTTTTGGATCACTGCTATAGGCAAAACTTTCCTGACTTAGTCCAAAAACAAAAAAAACAATAATGAAAAATTTTTTTTTCATGGGAATTATTTTTTATTAAATTAATTACTGTCTATTTCTTCCCAATCACTGTCATCCTGAGTTTCAACAGCTGAAGTAGAGTTTGCTATTTTTTTTCTTTCTATTTTGTAAATACAAGCTTTTTAGTGAAGCATAAAGATCTATAGAATTTTCTTCTAGACTATCCCAGGACTCAATATTTTTTGCTCTGAAATCAACTGCACCTGTAGATCTGTAATAATAATAGTTATGTTCGGAATAATTACTGTTTCCTACCAATCCATTATCTATTTCTGTATTATGAGTAATTTGATAAATTGGATCTATAAATACATTACCAACTAAGCCAATTGCATCTCTCGTGGTTGTTGGACCCAAAATTGGAAGTACAAAATAACAACCACTATCCGCACCCCATGCTCCTAAAGTTTGCCCAAAATCTTCTTTACCCTGGTCTTCGAAACCTAATTTTGAAGCAGGATCAAAAAATCCTAAAATACCAGCTGTTGTATTTATACCAAACCGTGCAGCAGTATTTCCTGCTCGATCCAAATCTCCCTGCAAAAGATTATTTGAAAGAGTTAATAGGGAACGCAGGTTATCAACTGCATTTCCAGTTCCTTTTCTTATTGGTGCTGGAAGAGCTCGATATCCTTTTGCAACTGGTTCAAAAATTACTTTATCTAATGCGTGATTGAATTTGAACATAGCTCTACTTACACCTTCAAAGCATTCTTCCGCTGTATTTTGTGAGCTTGATTTTTTTAATTCTTCACTTCCTTCCGTGCCCGCTAAAGCCGAACCCGTTTGGATTAAAAGCGCAAAAATAGATATATATACAAATTTTCTTATCATTTAGGTTCCTTTTTTTTATGTTATATATATTATTCTTTAAAAAAATAGTTAAAATTGTGTCAACAATAGGTTGTATTTATATGGTTTTGACTGGGGTATAACAATATGAAAATTTATAATTATTATTCACCAAATTTTAATAATAAAAAAAGACCATTAAACTCAATAAAGACAATAATAATCCATTATACAGGAATGCAATCTGAACGAGAATCTATAGAAAGATTACGTAACCCTAGAGCCAAAGTAAGCAGCCATTTTCTAATCAATAAAAATGGTAAAATTTATAGATTGGTAAAAGATAATAATGTTGCTTGGCATGCGGGAAAATCTTGCTGGGGAAAATATAAAAATTTAAATAAAAATTCTATTGGTATTGAATTAGTAAATAAGGGACACAAATTTGGTTATACAAATTTTAACAAAAAGCAAATTTCTAGTTTAATAAAAATTTGTAATATTTTAGTTAAAAAATATAAAATAAAAAAAAGAAATATAGTCGGTCATTCTGATATTGCTCCATATAGAAAAAATTGATCCTGGTGAAAAATTTCCATGGAAATTATTAGCAAAAAAAAATTTAGGAATTTGGCACCGTTGTGAAACTAATATTTTAAGAAAATACAGAGGGGTTAAAATTTTTAAAAAAACAGATCAAATTAAATTTATTCAAGATTTAAAAAAAATTGGATATTGTTTTTCTTCTACAAACAAATTTTTTTATAGAAAAACCATAAAAGCTTTTCAAAGGCATCATAGAAAGGAACTTGTTAATGGGGTAGCAGATAAAGAATGTTTAATTATTAGTCAAAATTTATTAAAATATCTGTAAAAAACCCTTGATTTTTATGCTTTTCTTCCATATTAAACCTATTGCCAGACAATTGATTAGTCGCTTTTGTTGAATAAACAAGAGAGGAAAGTCCGGGCTCTTTAAGAATACGGTGCCAGATAACATCTGGCGGGGGAAACCCCAGGGATAGTGCCACAGAAAATAAACCGCCTGATCAAGGCAAGGGTGAAAAGGTGTGGTAAGAGCACACCGGTTTTTTGGTAACAAAAAACGCATGGAAAACCCCACCGGGAGCAAGACCAAATAGAGATAGCATGGCCATTTTGGCCGAAAACAGTTCTTAGTTAGCTATCTGGGTTGGTTGCTAGAGGCTAAGTGTGAATTTAGTCCCAGACAAATGACTGATTTAAATGACAGAACCCGGCTTACAGATTGTCTGGCATAACTGTAAACAATCTACACACTACATAATAGAAAAATACCAAATGTTCATGCTTTGATTCCTTAATGATTCAAATCTGTGCTTAAAAATCAACCTATACGATTTTCTAGAAAAGCATGCTTTTTTGCATAAAAAAGGTCAAAAATTAAGGTATTGACGTATAGGTTGAAAACCCATAATATCCCATGTATTCCCAAAGGAGGGGGATATGGTGCTAAGAAAGCTAAATCACAGATTAAGTCTTGATTTCTTTCGGGGTGCCCTTGACTTAAAAAAACATGTTTTTATCTACTTACGAAAACAAATTAGACAAAAAATGGAGGGTTTCAGTGCCAGCCAGCTTTAGATCTTATTTAAGTAGCATGGGTTACAATGGAGTTATTTGTTATCCTTCATTTAATAATCCTTCAATAGAAGGATGTTCCCAAAATAGAATAGAAAAACTTTCAAGCTCCATAGATTCATTAAATCCGTTTGAGGAAAAAAGAGATATTTTTGCGACTTCAGTATTAGCTGAAAGTGTAAACCTTCAATTTGATAGTGAAGGTAGAATTTCTATACCTGATAAATTATTAAATCATGCAAAAATTAAACAGACCATGCTTTTTGTTGGTCAAGGAACCACTTTTCAAATCTGGGAACCAAAACTTTTTGAAAAATTCAAAGTGCAAGCTAGAAAAAAAGCTAATTTGAATAGGGCAAGTTTAAAATGGGAAACGCAATTTAAAAAGGAGGAAAAATGACAATAAATATTAAAGGTCCAGAATTAAGAGAGTTGAAACCAAGAATTTTAGTTTTAGGTGTTGGAGGAGCTGGTGGAAATGCTATTAACAGCATGATCGAGTCAGGTTTGCAGGGTGTAGAATTTGTTGCAGTAAATACAGATGCACAAGATTTAAAAATGAATAAAGCTCAGGCGAAAATACAAATAGGAACAAATTTAACTAAAGGTCTAGGTGCTGGAGCCAAACATGATATTGGCCAAGCTGCAGCCGACGAATCTTTAAACGATATTGTTGATTATATTAAAGGCAGTAACATGGTTTTCATAACAGCTGGAATGGGTGGTGGTACTGGAACTGGGGCATCACATGTAATTGCAAGAGCGGCTAAAGAATTAAATATACTTACAGTTGGAGTTGTAACGCTTCCTTTTTTCTTATGAAGGACCAAAGAGAATGCGAATAGCTTTTCAAGGACTTGATGAGTTAAAAAAACATTTAGATACAAACATAGTAGTTCCAAATCAAAATCTTTTTAAAGTTAGCAATGAAAAAACAGGATTTAAAAATTCATTTGGTTTATCAAATGATGTTTTAAAATTTGGAGTACAAAGTGTAACTGATTTAATGGTCAGACCGGGCCTTATCAATTTAGATTTTGCTGATGTCGAAACTATTATGAAGGGCATGGGCAAAGCAATGATGGGCACAGGTGAGGCTGAAGGAGAAAATAGAGCAGAGGAAGCTTCAAATGCAGCTCTCAACAATCCTTTAATTGATGAATACTCTTTAAAAGGAGCAAAAGGTCTTTTACTTAATATTACAGGAGGTTCTGATTTAACTTTGTTTGAAGTTGATCATATTGCAAACAAAATTAGAGCTGAAGTATCTCCTGATGCAGAATTAATTTTTGGTTCAATAGAAGATGAAAATTTAAATGGAAAAATAAGAGTATCAATAGTTGCAACATCATTGGACGGACAAGAACCAAATGTAAAACCAGTTGTTAGCATGGTACATAGGTTACATAATAGAAATACCGGGCATACCGATAATCTTGCTAGCACTTTAGCAACTAGCCAAACAGCTATAAGTGCAACAGAAGGTGCAACTGCATTAAATCTAGATAATGTGATTCAGGAAAACGAAGTTGTAAAAGAAAAAACAGAAAGTGTTGAAAACAAGGAATCAATCGATGATCCTGCTTTGCAAAATGTTTCAATAGAGAATGCAACTTACTTACAAAATTTGGAAGAAAATGCACCTCAAGGAGAAATTCATCAAACAAAAGATGACCCTCCTACTTTCGAAGTAGATAGTATTGAATTAGCTACTCCAGATCTTTTTTCTAATGAAACAGATGACAATTTAACTTCACAAATAAATCAAGACGAACAACAACCAGTAGTATTTGAAAAAGCAAACATACAAACAAAAGAAGAAGAAATAAAAGAGCCAGAAATGTTCGAAGAATCTAACTTGGAGGAAGATTTTGAAATACCTGCTTTTTTACGAAGACAAAAAAATTAAATGCAAAAGAAAAGAGATATTTATGAATGCCACCATGTCACTGGAAAAAACAAAACATCATCCGGTGATGCTCAATCAAGTATTAAGCATTATATCCCCTCAACATGGTGGCACGTTTATTGATTGTACATTTGGCGGCGGGGGCTACTCTCAAGCAATATTAAAATTTCCAGGCACAAAAGTACTTGCTATCGACAGAGATGATATAACACAAACGCATGCTAATTTATTAAAAAAAAAATTTCCAAACAGATTTAATTTTTTTCAGGAAAGATTTAGCAATTTGAGCAAAGTAGTTCAGGAAAATTTAAATCCAAAAGCTGTAATATTTGATTTAGGATTGTCGTCATTCCAGTTGGCAGATAAGAACAGAGGATTTTCTTTTGATTCAGAAAATTTTTTAAATATGGAGATGGGTATTAATGAATATTCTGCTTATGATGTAATAAATACTTTAGATAAAGAACATTTAGCAAAGATAATAAAATTTTTAGGAGAAGAAAAAGATGGAAAAATAATTGCAAATAAAATTCATAAATATAGAAGTGAAAAACCAATAAAAACATCAAAAGAACTTGCTGCCATAATAAATGAAGCTAAAAGACGAAGAAATAATTACAAAAAGAACCCAGCAACAAAAACATTTCAGGCTATTAGAATATTTGTAAATAGAGAGTTAACAGAATTGATATCGGGACTAATTCAAGCAGCAAAAATTCTTTCACGTGGAGGAATTCTTATTGTTGTTAGTTTTCATTCATTAGAAGATAAAATAGTAAAAAATTTTTTTAATCTTTATTCAAATTTGAAAAAAAATCCCTCAAGATATTTACCTATGAATGAAAGTAAATCTAGTTTATTTAAATTAACTTCAAAAAAACCACTTATTCCAGACTCGCATGAAATTAATAAAAATATTCGTTCACGATCAGCGAAACTTAGATATGGAGTTAGAAATGATAATTCTTTTTTTTATCCAGAAGAATTTAAAAATAAATTTATAAA
>CACLKK010000003.1 GCA_902607525.1 uncultured Pelagibacteraceae bacterium
CAGCCTTTTCAGCTTTTGATACATACTTTATCATTAAATCGTAAGCTTCCTTGCAATCATTAGCAAAAGTAAATATTCCATGATTCATTAATATCAAACAATTTATATTTGGATTTTTTGAATAAATTTCATGTATTTTTTTTGCCAACATGAATCCAGGCATTACATAAGGAACAATACTAACTTTATTTCCAAATATCTTTTTACAAAAATTTAATCCTCCAGGTCTATTAGTAACATTTAAAACTGCATCAGCATGCGTATGATCTACATATTTAAATGGTAAGAAAGCATGTAGAAATGTTTCCACAGAAGGATTAGGGGATTTAATATCAATAAGGTTTCTTTTTTGATAAGCAACCATGTCTTCATCTGATAGGTATTTTTTATTTTTTAGTGATAGCAAAGGTTCTAATTTGACTGCAGGAAGTCCAGGAGGCTCTATATCTGCCATATCCCATCCGCTTCCTTTTACACATAAAACTTTATATTTTTTACCATCTATGTCTTTTATAGTTGTTTTGACAGAAGTATTTCCTCCGCCATGCAAAACTAATTCTTTATTTCTTCCAAGAAGACGAGTCGTATAAACTCTAAGCGCTAAATCAGCAGAAAACCCAAGTTTTTCGTACCTTTTTATATATTTTTTTGCAATTTTTTTTGACCAATTATTTTTCAAAACTAAACTCCATAAACTTATTAACAACTAATTTTTAGTTATTTAAAACTAATTTTTAGTTGTAAAAAATAAAATAACAAGCTAAAAAAAAAGTAGGGATTCGTTAATAAAATGAAAAAAGTTGGTGAACACGTAACAATAGATTTTTTAGGAGTAAAAAAGGATTATACTCCTGATTTTTACAATAAAGTCATATACAAAATAGCAAAAAAGGCAAGAATCGAGGTACTAAATATCTCTGAAAAGGTATTTAAACCGCAAGGGTACACCTGTGTAGCTCTTTTAGCTGAAAGTCATATGAGCTTTCATACTTTTCCAGAAAGAGGTGTAATTAGTTTTGACTTCTTTACATGTGGAAAAATATCTCCAACAACAGCTTTAGATATATTAAAAAGTGAAATTAAACATGAAAGAGCTGTCGTTCGAAGTTTTGATAGAAGTAATAAGGGTCTGTATGAAGATATATATAGTACACCAGGTCACCAGAAATTTTATATTGTTAATGATGTATTAGAAAATTTTGTATCAAAAGTTGGACAACATATCGAAATAATGAAACTTGAAGAATTTGGTAACGCTTTATTTATAGATAGTGAATTGCAAGTAGCAGAGAAAGATGAAAAAAAATATAGTGGTCAATTTGTTAATTCAGCACTTAGTCTATCCAAAGATAATTCTAGTGCAGCAATAATTGGAGGCGGAGACGGAGGCGTTGCAAGAGAATGTTTATCAAAAGGATTTGATTTAGTTGATTGGTACGAATTGGATCCCGAAGTCGTAAAAGTCTGTCAAAAACACCTCACAAAAATCTTCGGAGAAATAAAAGCAAATAACAATGTCAAAACATATTTTGGAGATGCTTTTGAAAGTATTAAAAAAGTTAAAGATTCAAAATATGATAAAATTTTTGTAGATCTTAATGATGATCAATTTTGCATAGATCTTGCTGCAAAAAATATGAAAAATTTAAAAAGGATTCTTAAACCGGGTGGAGTTATAACTGCTCAGGTTGGATGCCTATCAAAAAAACCTAGACAAGTTAATAATTGGATGAAAGTGTTATCTACCCATTTTGGTAACTCAAAATTAGATGAAGTAGTAATACCAAGCTTCGATTGTCGTTGGAATTTCGCTTCATCCATCATGAATTCTTAGATAATTCAACTATTTAACGTAATAATTTTTCTGGAATATTCTTTTTTTTAACCCTACTATTATAATTATTTATAAAGGGGGAATATGAAAAACATATTTAAATTTTTCTTATCTTCTATTGCTGCAATAGCGATATTTTTTTCAAGCGCACAAGCAGACAGTATAAGAATAGGAACAGAGGGTGCATACCCGCCGTGGAATGCAAAAGATGAATCAGGAAAATTAATTGGTTTTGAAGTTGAACTTGCTAATTGGCTTTGTATTTATATGGAAGCTGATTGTACTTTAGTCGAGCAAGATTGGGATGGAATGATTCCTGGACTGATTATGAGAAAATACGATGCAATCATGGCCGGCATGTCAATCACCGATGAGAGAATGAAGACAATTAATTTCTCACAAGGTTATGCTGACGAAGTTGCTTCTTTAGCAGTTATGAAAGGTTCATCTCTTGAAGGAATGGATACTCCTAAAGCTATAAATTTATCTACTGGCGGAGGAGATGTTAAAAAAGCTTTAAAAACTTTAACAGCTGCGCTTGCAGGAAAAACTATTGGTGTACAAACAGCAACGATCCACCAAAACTTTTTAGAGTCTGGAGATGTAGGTAGTGTTAAAGTTAGAACTTACAAAACTCAAGATGAAGTAAATTTAGATTTAGCTGCAGGAAGAATAGATGCGGCATTAGCTGCGGCAGTAGCATTTACTGATTATGCAGAAAAATCTGGAAAAGCAGTTGTTCTTGTAGGGCCAACTTTTTCTGGAGGAGCATTTGGTAATGGCGTTGGTGTAGGTATTAGAAAAGATGATACTGATTTATTAAAAAGATTTAACAAAGCTATTAATACTGCGAGAAAAACTGGAAAAATTAGCGAACTAGCCATTAAGTGGTTTGGCTTTGACGCTTCAATGTAATAATTTAATTTTTAAGGCGGTAGATTGATTCTATCGCCTTAAAATCTATGGGACTTTTAGCATACGGTGATACTGGTTGGGGAGACGAACTTTTTTTTGCAACTCTCATGACTATAGCTGTAGCTGCTACAGCAATATTTATAGGTTTTTTTTTAGCAGCAATTTTTGCTACATTTAAACTTTCAAAAAATAGATTATTAAATTTAATTGGAAGTTTTTACACTACTGTTTTTAGAGGTGTACCAGAGCTTTTAGTAATCTACTTATTCTTTTTTGGAGGAAGTGGAGCGGTTATGTATGTAGCTAAAATATTTGGCTACAACGGGTACATTGAGGTTAATGCTTTTTTAACAGGCGCTTTTTCAATAGGCATTATATCTGGTGCTTACTCAACAGAAGTATTTAGAGGAGCTATTCAATCAATTCATAAAGGACAATTCGAAGCTTCTGAGGTTTTGGGATTTAAAAAGAAGATTTATTACTACAAAATAATAATACCTCAAATGCTCAGATTGGCTTTGCCAAATATAAGTAATGTTTGGCAAATTACATTAAAAGATACATCTCTAATTTCGGTTACTGGACTAGTTGAAATTATGAGACAATCTTATATTGCCGCAGGTTCTACTAGAGACCCACTATTTTTTTATTCTTTCGCAGCAGTTTTATATTTATTTCTGACTTTTCTTAGCATGAAGTTATTTAATAAATTAGAAAAACAATATAGCAGGGGGTACTAAAATGGATTTGGATTTTATGTTAGAGCATTTACCAAGATTATTAAAGGCAACAAAATTAACTATCCAACTAACTTTGTTATCACTTTTTTTTGGAATTTTCGTTGGTGTTTTTTTTGCAATATTAAGAACAAGCAAGAATAAAATTCTTTATTATACTTCGTACTATTATTCTTACATTTTAAGAGGAACTCCTTTGTTAGTTCAAATTTTTATAATTTATTTTGGTCTAGGCCAAGTAGAGTGGATAAGGGAGTCTTTTCTTTGGATATTTTTAAAAGAACCTTATTCATGTGCAATTCTTGCGTTTACTTTAAATACTGGAGCTTATTCTTCAGAAATTTTTAGATCTGCTTTTGAAACCATAAACAGAGGTATAGTAGAGGCAGCTGAAGGATTGGGTATTAATAAAATGCATACTTTTTTAAAAATAAAACTTCCTATTGCAATAAGACAATCGTTACCCGCTTATGGTAATGAAATGATTCTTATGTTAAAGGGAACATCTCTAGCAAGTACTGTTACGTTACTTGATCTTACAGGAGTTGCAAAACACATAATATCAACAACCTTTAGACCAGTAGAAGTATTTATTGTTGCTGGAAGTATTTATTTGTTAATGACTTTTATAATACACAATTTTATAAAATTTTTAGAAAAGAGATATAATTATAATTAATAATCTGCGTACTCTTTTACTTCCCTTATATTAGAACCTAATAAATCATTTATTTGAAACTTAATAATTGCTCTCTTGTCATTATTTAAATAAACCGACCTTGATAGCTCAATAAATTCTTTCCCAAAATTTTTATTTTTCTCACAAATTCTAATTTTGTCTTCTATAATCCACAGATTTAAATTAACTTTTTTAATTTCATCAAAGAGCTCCTTAATATCTTTAGAATCCTCAATATTTAAATTTTGGGCTTCTTTTAACAATTTATATTCCTTTTTAATTTCATCTTGCTTATCTTTGCTTTTAATCTTATCGATTTTGATTTCTAAAATGCTTATTTTATCTAATAATTCGCCAGGTGATATTTCAGATAGTATTTTTTTAGATTTGTTAGTCATTTGTGTGTTAAATTGATTTACTAGATTTAATTAACTGATGTCAAATATTTTGATAATAAAACATGGTTCTCTTGGTGATATTTCTCAAATAAGTGGCGCTCTAAGAGATATCAGAGAAAATAATAATAATGAAAAAATCTTTATTTTAACAACTTTGCCCTATGTAGAGTTGTTAAGCAAATGTCCTTATATTGATGGAGTATTAATAGACAAAAGACTTCCAAGATGGAATATTTTCTATCTTCTTAAATTAAGAAAGCTTTTAAAAAAGTTCAGTTTTGTGAAAATATATGATCTACAAAATTCTTCTAGAACGTCTTTTTATAGAAAATTTTTATTAAATAGTCCCAAGTGGAGCAGCACAGAGACTACATTAATTAAAGGAGAAAAGAAAAGTGATTTTGATAATGAATCTGTTTTGGAAAGATTTAAAATTCAACTTGAAAAATCAAACATTAAAATAAATTTTACCTTGAAACCAGATTTTTCATGGGCTTGTGTAAATGTAGATAAAATAGTAAATAAATATTTTGGTAAAAAATTTATTTTACTTTTTCCTTTTTGCTCACCACTTCTTCAGCATAAAAAGTGGAAATATTATAACGAATTAATTAAAATAATTAGATCAAAACACTCTAGTATTGAAATTGCGATAGCTCCAGGACCTGATGAGATGGAAGAAGCAAAAAAAATAGAAGCAATACCAATAACGAATAAGGATGAACCATTAAATATTATGGAACTAGCTGGTCTTATAAAGAAGTCAAGTTATGTCATAGCTAATGATACAGGACCCGCTCATATGGCAGCACATTTAGGGAAAAACGGTACCGTATTATTTGGTTATCACACAACACCAAAAAAAGTTTCAATTGAAAATGAAAAATTTAAAGCTATTAGTTCAGAAAATTTAGACAATCTTACAGCAGAGCAAGTATATTTAAAAATTCAAAGTAAACTTGAATTAATTAATTAATTTTAAATAGTTTTTTACAACTTTACTCCAATAAAAATCTTTTGAAAATTCTTTTGCATTTTCTCCATATTTTATAAAATTTTCATTTTGAAAAAATTTTAATACAGAATCATAAATTGAATTTAAATCATTACCGTCACATATTAAGCCAGTTTTTTTGTGATCTATAGCGTCTGGTGCTCCCCCATCTTTTCCACCTATTGAACCAACTCCATAAGATGCTGCTTCTATAAAAGAAATTCCAAAGCCTTCAACAGATTTTTTTTCTATTCTTGAAGGCATTAAATACAGGTTTGATTCAGCAATTAAAGCGTTTTTAAAATTAAAATCAATATCTTTTAAAAAAGTTACCTCTTTTTCTAAATTTAATTCTTTACTTAGTTTTAGTAAATTTTCCTCTTCTTTGCCGGATCCAATTGATACGTATTTTATTTTTGGAAATTTAGGTTTTAAGTTTTTTATGAGCATTAAAATTTTATCATGACCTTTTCTTTTATCTAGTCTTGATACAGTAATTATTTTTGGAAATGATTCTCCAAAAGTTTTTTCAGCTTTATTTTTTGATATGTTATCGATGTCTGAAGGCGTAGGTATTCCTGGAAAAATTACATTTATTTTAGATGGATCTATACCTACTTTAATTGCTAAATCTTTTGTAAAGTTTGAATTTGCTACAATAAAATCTGCATTGCTTGTACTTTTTATTATTCTTTTGTTTAATGAAGAACCTACTTCATGATTAATTTCTTTAGAATGTAACAGACAAATAGTTTTAACTTTTTTTAAATATTCTATTTTTACTAGTTCTAAACTTTTCCAATGATCCACTATTAAAGTTCTTATATTCGAATTGTTGCTTATAAAATTATTGATTAAATTAGCTTTTCTATATTTTCTAAAAAGTTTAATGCCTCCAACTCTTTCAATATTCATAGTTGATTTTGCATCATAAACATTTGAATTTGGAAAATTATAAGTAAAAACTTTTACAGGTCCATGATTTACTAAACTTTCTGATAATCCGCCCATTAACATTTGCATTCCTCCTACATCAGGGGGGAAGCTTCTTGTTACTATAAGAAACATTATTTAAACCATTTGATACTACATCCCATGCTTGGGATCTGTTCTTGAGGACCTTTTCCAGTTTCTGCAATTAATTTCATAGCTTTTCTCAATTCTGTATCTCCAGTGTGCACTGGTTTTAATTTTTTAGCTTCTAAAATTCTACCTCTATATTGCAATTCTGAGTTTTTGTTATACCCAAAAAAATCAGGCGTACAAACAGCTGAATATTTTTTTGCTATTTCTTGGCTTTCATCAAAAAGATATGGAAATGAAAAATTGTTTTCTGTTGAAAATTTTTTCATATTTTCAAAAGAGTCTTCCGGGTAATTTTTAGTATCATTTGACATTATAGCTGCTGATTTTATACCAATACTTTCGAGATATTTAGCATCATTAACGAGAAAACTTATAACTGCTTGGACATATGGGCAATGATTACAAATAAACATAATTAAATAACCATTTTCACCTTTTATATCATTTAAGTTTACTAATTTATCGTCGGTTGATTGAAGACTAAAATCGTGAGATTTTTCTCCAAAGTTACAAATCGGTGTTGATACTGCCATCTTTTATTTATAGATTAAAATTTATTTAATATCTAGCCTATTAAGGAATTAACCATTTTTTTTCAAGTTGTTTTTTGTTTAAATTGAAATAAGCACGTCTATGACCTTTGGCTGCCAAATATAACCATTCTATAGATTTAATATAAGTTTCAATGACACAAAAATTTTTATATCCAATTTCACTTTCTTCTTTAGAATATTTTAAATCATCAACATCCTGAGTTAAACCTGAAGTAGGAGTTGGAAAATCTAATCCAGGAGCCTTATCTCCCAAATAACATTGTCGACTCATATGGGCTGTTTTTTTCCAAGAAGTTTCAGTAAAAGAATTTTGGTAGTTTATCTTGCAAATACCTGAAATTCTTAACTGAATTTTTTCATTTTTATCGTAGAATAGTAAAGTTGCCTCGGGGTTGATTTTTAAATTTTTTATTTTGTTGGATCTTATATCACTATGAAACCATAATTTTTTTTCTTTTTCATCTATTCCTCTTAAAACAACAATTCTTCCATCAAATTTTTCTTTATTCCCACAAATGAAAACAGGTATATGAAACGGTGCATCTCTATTCTTTAATCCACTGCTTAACATTTCCCAAATTTTTTGATTAACTTTATCTAGATCGTTGTAGTAGTCAGGTTTGTTTTTTTGCACTTATTTTTTTCTTAATCTTTTTATTAAACTAGAAGTATCCCACCTATTACCACCCATTTTTTGAATATCTTCATAATATTTATCTACAATTTCAGTAATAGGAAGCGGAGAATTATTTTTTTTACTTTCATCCATAGCGATTTTTAAATCTTTTCTCATCCAATCAACAGCAAAACCAAAATCAAATTTATCATCAATCATTGTTTTGTGTCTATTGTCCATCTGCCACGATTGAGCGGCTCCTTTTGATATTACATCAATAACGTCTTCCATTTTAAGACCAGCATTTAAACCAAAGTTTATACCTTCAGATAAACCCTGAACCAAGCCAGCGATGCATATTTGATTTACCATTTTTGCAAGTTGGCCACTACCAGAAGGACCAAGAAGTTGAACTTTTTTACTGTAGCAATCAATAACACTTTTTGCTTTATCAAAATCTTTTTTGTCTCCACCAACCATAACAGTTAAAGCACCATTTTCTGCTCCCGCTTGTCCACCAGAGACAGGTGCATCTAAAAACCCAAAACCATGTGCTTTAGCATTTTTATGAAGTTCTTTAGCAACTTTTGCTGATGCTGTTGTGTTGTCTATATAAACGGAATCTTTTTTAATAGTATTAAAAATTCCTTTTTTTCCTATAGCAACTTCTTTTAGGTCATCGTCATTACCAACACATGTAAAAACAAAATCAGAATCTTTTGCAGCATCCTCGGGAGTATCAGCAATTTTTCCCTTGTATTCTTTTATCCATTTTTCTGCTTTAGATTTTGTTCTATTATAAACAGTTACATTGTGTCCTGCTTTTGATATATAACCAGCCATAGGGTAACCCATGACACCAAGACCAATGAAAGCAACTTTACAAGTCATATTTTAAAATGTTTAAAAGTTTAAGTTTAAAAGTAATTATATTTGGTTTTATATTTACATTTTTTTCAAGCTTTGGACAGAGTTTTTTTTTAGGAATTTTTAATCCTAGCATTAGAAATGAATTATCAATAACTCATGGACAATTTGGTTCAATATACGCTTCAGCAACTTTATTAAGCAGTTTTATACTAATTTGGTTAGGAAAAAAAATAGATGATATTAATATAATTAAGTTTTCATTTTTAGTTATTTTACTACTGGCATTTTCATGTTTCTTTTTTTCAATAATATCCTCAATACCTTTATTATTTATAGCAATTTTTTTAATGAGATTTTCTGGTCAGGGCATGATGTCTCATACAGCAACAACAACCATCTCAAGATATTTTACTAAGTCCAGGGGTAAAGCTCTAAGTACAGGCTGGTTTGGTTTATCGACTGCTGAATTTATTCTACCAGTATTAATGATCTATCTTTTAGCTATTACTAACTGGAAAAATATTTGGATAAGTGCATCAATAATAATAATTATTTTATTACCTTTGACGACATATTTCTTAGTAAAAAATCTTAATTTTGATTCTAGAGAAAACTCTGATGATAATGAATTCAACGAAGATAAAATTAAACATTGGAAAAGATTTGAAGTAATTAAGGATTATAGATTTTATATCGTCTGTGCAAATATGCTTGCTATGCCTTCTATAGCAACAGGAACATTTGTTTATCAATCATTTATACTTTCATCTAAAAATTGGGGACCTTATGTTATAGCCCAATCTTTTATGGCTTATTCAATTCTTTCTGTGATAACTTTATTTTTTTCTGGTTTTTTAATAGACAAGTTTACAAGTAGAAAACTTTTAGTTTATATGAATATTCCTTTACTTTTAGCAGTATTGGTTTTGATTTTTTTTGATAGTCATATTTCTTCATTTTTTTTCTTAGGCCTAATTGGAATTACGAATGGTTTGTGCAATGTTCTAGGATCATCAACGTGGGCAGAAATATATGGTGTTAGGTATATTGGATCTATAAAAGCCCTTACAACGGCCTTAATGGTATTTGCTACAGCTTTTGGTACTGCATTATTTGGAATTTTAATAGATGCTGGTTTTTCAATCGAGCAAATATCAATGTTTTCTGGAATATATATATTTGTATCCATATTTTCTTTATTTCTAATAAGAAAACGAATAAATCCATTAATTATTTAAATATAACTTGATTTTATAACTGCTTTTCATTACTTATTGCTCATCTTATGGCTCGAATTACCGTTGAGGATTGTTTAGAAAAAATAGATAGTCAGTACGATCTAGTGTTACTAGCTAAAGAAAGAACCGCACAGCTTAACTCTGGAGAAAAACCTTTAGTACCAGAGGATAACGATAAAAATACAGTAATATCTTTGAGAGAAATAGGAGAAGGAAAAATTTCAATTAAAAATATTGAAGATTCAGCTATTAATAAATTAAGAAAAATACAAAGCCAACCAGCAGAATTAGAGGATTTAGAAATAGAACAAGACGATGATTTCGATAAAATATATAAAGGAGAAATTTCAAAAAGTGGAGCTGCAATTTTACCTTCAAAAAGAATAAGAAAAATACCAGAAAAAATAACAACAGCATTAAAGGCAGAAGAGGAATTCGGGGAAAAAGATAAAGATAAAGAATCTGAAGAAGAAATTAAAAATGATACTCCTCAAGAAGAAAAGAAACCCGAGTAATATATAATTCATTTCAAATACATTAAAAACAAAGGTTTGTTTATGAAAAGAACAGTCTCTGTAGCGCCTATGATGGATTGTACAGATAGACATGATCGTTTTTTCTTACGTTTAATAAGCAAAAATGTAATGTTGTACTCAGAAATGGTAGCAACCAAATCTGCACTTCATGGCGATCGAAAAAAAATATTATCTTTTAGCCAAGAAGAAAAACCCTTAGCGCTTCAGGTTGGTGGTTCAGATAAAAAAGAGTTATCTGAAGTTGCGAAGATAGCTGAGGATATGGGTTACGATGAAATTAATATTAATCTTGGCTGTCCTAGTAAAAAAGTTCAAAAAAATATGTTTGGAGCATGCTTGATGAAAGAGCCAGATTTAGTTTCTGAATGCATTAATGAAATGGTAAATTCTTGTAATATTCCAGTTACAGCCAAAACAAGAATTGGTTTTGATAATACAGAAGATTTTAATTACTTGAATAACTTTATACTAAAAATGAAAAAAGCTGGATGTAAAACTTTTATATTACATGCGCGCAAAGCTATTCTAAAAGGGTTAACTCCAAAACAAAATTTAAATATTCCAAAATTAAATTATGAAATGGTTTATAGAATCAAAAAAGAAAATCCAGATTTAGAAATTATTATAAATGGAGGAATTTCTAAAATTGAAGAGATAAAAAAACATTTAAAAACATGTAATGGAGTTATGATAGGAAGAGCAATATATCAAAATCCATATTTTTTGGTAGATATAGAAAAAGAGATATTTAATGTAAGTAATAATCCAACTAGAGAAGATGTAGCAAAAGAACTTCTAGAGTATTTAGAAAAAGAAGTTAAATTAGGAACCAAAGTGAATCATGTAATGAGACACACAGTTGGCCTATATCATGGTCAAATTGGTTCAAAAAACTGGAAAAGATACTTAAGTGATAACATGATGGCAAGAGACTCAGATTTTCAAAAAGCGAAACATATAATGACAATAGTACAAAATAATGAGAAAGTTAATCAAACAACTGCATGATTGAAAATTTAGATCTAAGTCAAATAATATTTATTTTGTTTGTAATGGCCTCATCAGCAACAGTAGTTGGGTTTATGGCTGGATTTTTTGGAATAGGTGGTGGCTTAATAATGGTTCCTATTCTTTTTTATATATTTAGCTTTGTTGGTATAGAAAAAACATTTGTTATGCATATGGCTATAGGGACATCTTTTTTAATTATAGTTCCAAATTCAATTATATCAACATTAACACATATGAAATTTAAGGCCGTTGAATTTAGCATTGTTAGAACCTTTGGAATTTTTGTTGTGATTGGTGTTGTCCTAGGAACTGTATTTGCAGTTAGCTTAAAAACTTCTGGTTTGGTTTTATTTTTTTCTATTATGACTATAATTTTTGCTATTTATTTTCTGATAGAGAAAGAAAAAATTAATCCTACTCCTAAAAAAATAAATTTAATTTATAAAGTTATTTGTGGTTTTTTATCTGGTTTTTTATCAGCCCCAATGGGGATAGGAGGGGGTGTATTTAATACTCCAATATTTAAAATGTTTGGTTATCCAATAAATGTGGCTATTGGCACCTCAGCTGCCATCGGATTTTTGATTTCTTTAATTGGAGCAATAGGTTTTGCGATTTCGGGTACCTATCTTAATATTAACGCTCCATTAAGTTTAGGATTTATTAACATTCCAACATTTTTAATTTTTATCCCTATCACCACATTTATGGCTAAGATTGGGGCAGAAACCGTTCATAAATTTAATAAAAGATTGATAGGAAGAATATTTGGTATTTATCTTTTTATTGTAGCTTGCTGGTTATTTCTTGAATATTTAAAATTATAATGCAACCTTACTATAAGGTGTAAAATTTATTTTATGGCAAAATCAAATACTTACAAAGCTGGTAAACATTTCTTACAGGTTCCTGGACCGACAAATTTTCCTGATAGAATTTTAAGAGCAATGGATCGTCCTGCTATGGATCATCGAGGTCCTCAATTTGCAGAATTATCAAAAAGAATCCTAGATAGAATTAAATTAATATTTAAATCAACAGATCCTGTTATAATTTGGCCAAGTTCAGGAACAGGAGCTATGGAAGCTTCTATAGTGAATACTTTAAGTGAAGGAGATAAAGTTTTGATGTTTGAAACTGGACACTTTGCTACTGAATGGTGTCAAGCCGCACGAAGATATAAAGTAAATGTAGATTTTGTTCCAGGTGATTGGCGTCATGGGGCAGACCCTAAAATTGTAGAAGAAAAATTGTTAGCTGATAAAAAACATGAGATTAAGGCTGTTATGGTTACTCATAACGAAACTTCCACTGGAATAATGAGCAGGGTAGAGGAAGTAAGAAAAGCAATCGATAGTGCAAAACATCCAGCATTATTTATGGTGGATACAATTTCTTCATTGGGATCCTATAATTATGATCATCAAAAATGGAAAGTAGATGTTTCCGTAGGGGGATCACAAAAAGGCTTAATGTTACCTCCAGGACTTTCTTTTAACGTTGTTAGTAAAAAAGCATTAGAAGCATCTAAAAGTTCAAAGCTTCCAAAATCCTATTGGCAATGGGAACAAATGTTGGAAAATAATAAAAATGGCTTTTATCCATACACGCCAGCCGTAAATATTATGTTCGGATTAAACGAAGCAATAAATATGCTAATGGAGGAAGGTTTGGAAAATGTTTTTGCGCGTCATGCTAGACATGCTGAAGCAACAAGAATAGCAGTTGAAGCTTGGGGTTTGGAAATACTTGCTAAAAATCCAAAGGAACGTTCAAATTCAATAACTGCAATTTTAATTCCAGAAGGTCACGATTCAGATAATTTAAGGAAAATAGTTTTAGATAACTATGATATGTCCCTAGGTACTGGGCTTGCCAAAGTGAAAGGAAAAGTATTTCGAATTGGTCATCTTGGAGATTTTAATGATCTTATGCTTGCAGGCACACTTGCGGGCGTTGAAATGGGTTTAAAACATTCAGGTATTCCCTTTAAACCGGGAGGAATAATGGCAGCACTAAATTTTCTTTCAAAGTAATTTTTTTTACTGATTTATATTTTTTGATCGTACTCACCAACTTTACCAGTTTCTTTTAAAAGTTTATCAATAAATTCAAATATTTTCTTTTTTCTTTCATCTGAAGTAGGACTTTCTGTTACTACTACCAAAGAGGGTTTATTTGAAGATGCTCTAATTAACCCCCAAGAACCATCTTCTAAAGAAAAGCGTATTCCATTTACTGTTAAAATACTAATAATTTTTTTTCCATCAATTTTTATATTATCTCTTTTTAAAGATTCTATTTTTTTAACAAGGTTAGTAACAACATCATATTTTTCTTCATCCTTACAAAAAGGTGCCATCGTAGGAGTTTGATATGTTGTTGGTAGTTCATTTACCAATTTTGAAATTTTTTTATTTTGTTTGTCTAACAAATTACATACTTGGATTGCAGAATTTATGCCATCGTCATAACCATAACCAAGAGGTTTATTAAAAAAGAAATGGCCACTTTTTTCAAATCCTGCTAAAGCTTTAATTTCATTAACTTTTCTTTTAATATGTGAATGACCAGTTTTCCAATATATTGTTTCACATTTATTTTCTAATAAAATCTTATCTTTTTGAAATAAACCAGTCGATTTTACATCTACAACAAATTTTTCATTTTTATGTTTCGTTGATAAGTTTCTTGCGATGAGTAAGCCAATTTTATCTGAAAAAATTTCATTTCCATTATCATCAATTACTCCAACTCTGTCTCCATCACCATCAAAACCAAAGCCAACATCTGCTTCATTTTCTTTTACAGTTTTACTTATTTCACGAAGCATTTTTAAGTCTTCAGGATTAGGGTTATATTTAGGAAATGAGTGATCAAGATTACAATCAAGCTCTATTACATCACATCCAACTGCTCTTAAAATATTTGGAGCAAATACACCTGCCGTACCATTTCCACAAGCAACTACAACTTTAAGTTTTTTTTTAATTTTATTTTTTATTAAACTATTAATATATATATCTTTAAAATTTTTAATTTCTTTATAAGATCCTTTCCCGTATTTGAATTTCTTATTTATTACTATTTTTTTTAATTCATTCATCTCCACGGGAGAGTGTGTTAGGCCCTTTTCAATGCCCATTTTGATTCCTGTCCAGCCATTTTCGTTGTGACTTGCTGTTACCATAGCGACCGCATCTGCTTTAAGGTTAAATTGAGCAAAGTAAGCTGTTGGAGATAAAGCCAAACCTATGTCTTCAATATTACATCCAGTTTCAAGCAAACCTTCTATAAGTTTTTGTTTTACTTCTTCGCTATAGGACCTGTAGTCATGTCCAACAATTACTCTTGGGGAATTATTAGTTTTTGATATAATTTGCGTACCAAAACCTCGGCCCACATTTTTAATTCCCCCTTTATTTATGTCTTTAGGATATAACCATCGTGCGTCGTACTCTCTAAAACCTAAAGGATTTATATGAATATCTTCTGATGTGGCCATAATCCTTTATGTAATATTTTTTCTTTTTTAGCAGTATTTAAATTTTATCCTTGCTATTATAGCTATGTTCATATAATGTTCTATTGATTTGTTAAAACATGTAGTATATCTAAATATTGTGTACACAACATATAGTTGTTTTTGCACAAAAATTTAATAAAATAAACTAAATATGAATAAAAACCTATCATTAGCCATCGAGAAAGCTGTCGAAAAAATTAGCCCAAAGGATAGTTTCTCTATCGACAAGACAAGCAAAAAACCTGATTTATTTTCATTAACTTCACAAACTGAACTTTTTCAAAACGAAAAAGGTATAACCATAAAAATAGATAGATCTAAGGATGATAAACTAACCGATTTTGGTAAAGCTACTTTAAGCGATAGGTATTTAGGACAAAATGAATCTTACCAAGACTTATTCGCTCGTGTTGCGAGTATATATGCAGACAATAATTTACATGCCCAAAGAATTTATAATTACATAAGTGATTTATGGTTTATGCCAGCTACACCAATTTTGTCTAATGGTGGTACAGAAAGAGGCCTACCTATTTCCTGTTTTTTAAATGAGGCTGGAGATAGCCTAAGTGGAATACTAGATTTATGGAGTGAGAATGTTTGGTTAGCAGCTAAAGGAGGAGGGATCGGAAGTTATTGGGGAAATCTTAGATCCATAGGAGAAAAAATAGGAAGAGTCGGAAAGACTTCAGGAATTATTCCATTTATTAAAGTAATGGATTCATTAACTATGGCAATTAGCCAAGGTTCTTTAAGAAGAGGTTCTGCTGCTTGTTATTTGCCAATTGATCATCCTGAAATTGAAGAATTTATTGAAATGAGAAGACCAACAGGAGGAGATCCTAATAGAAGATCTTTAAATCTTCACCATGGAATTTTGGTTAGCGATGCTTTTATGAGAGCCGTTGAAACTAATTCACAATGGGCATTAAAAAGTCCTAAGGATGGAGTTGTTCAGTCTACCGTGTCAGCAAGAAATTTATGGATAAGACTGCTTACTGCAAGAGTTGAAACTGGCGAACCATATATTATTTTTGTTGATACAGTAAATAGACTTATTCCTCAGCATCATAAATTAGCTGGACTTAATGTAAAAACTTCTAATCTATGCAGCGAGATAACTTTGCCCACAGGGATAGACAAAGATGGAAAAGATAGAACAGCTGTTTGTTGTCTTTCTTCTTTGAATTTAGAGACATATGAAGAATGGAAAGATCATCCAGAATTTATTGAAGATGTGATGAGGTTTTTAGATAACGTTCTAACGGATTTTATCGAAAAAGCACCAGAATCTTTCAATGATGCAAAATATTCAGCGAAAAGAGAAAGAAGTGTGGGTTTAGGGGTAATGGGTTTTCATTCATTTTTACAAAAAAATTCTGTTCCATTGGAATCTGTTATGAGTAAAAGCTGGAATAATAAAATTTTCAAACATATTCAAGCAAACGTAGATAAAGCTTCAAAAAAATTAGCTGAAGAGAGAGGCTCTTGTCCCGACGCAGAAGAATATGGCTTTAAAGAAAGATTTTCTAACAAAACAGCAATAGCACCAACAGCTTCTATTTCAATCATTTGTGGAGGAGCTTCCCCTGGTGTTGAACCTGTTGCTGCTAATAGTTACACGCACAAGACACTTTCTGGATCCTATAATGTCAGAAACAAGTATTTGAAAGAGATACTAGAAAAATATGGAAAAAATGACGATACCACATGGTCAACTATAACAACAAACCAGGGTTCAGTTTCTCACTTAGATTTTTTAACCGATCATGAGAAAGATGTATTCAAAACTGCCTTTGAATTAAATCAAAAATGGATAATAGAGTTGGGCGCAGATAGAACGCCTTACGTTTCTCAAGCTCAATCAATCAATATTTTTTTACCAGCTGATGTTCATAAAAAAGAACTGCACCAAATACATTTTCAAGCTTGGAAAAAAGGATTAAAAAGTTTGTATTACTGTAGATCTAAATCCATCCAGAGAGCGGAAAATATAAATAATGGCCTATCAACAGCTGCCACAATCGAAGAATCGAAAAAAGAACAAGATTATGAAGAATGTCTATCATGTCAGTAGTTAAGCTAGAAAAAAGTAAAGATAATCAAAAGAAGTCTGGTTTACTGGTCGGAAATCCAGTTTATAAGCCATTTAGATACCCATGGTGTTATGATGCTTGGTTAACACAACAAAGAATTCATTGGCTTCCCGAAGAAGTTCCCTTGGGTGATGATGTTCGAGACTGGCAAAAGAATTTAAATCAAGCTGAAAAAAATTTGTTAACCCAAATATTTAGATTTTTTACACAAGCAGATGTCGAGGTAAGTAATTGTTACATAAGACATTACATGAATGTATTTAAGCCTACGGAAACTTTAATGATGATGTCCGCATTTGCTTCAATGGAAACTGTTCATATTGCTGCTTATTCTCATCTATTAGATACAATAGGCATGCCGGAGTCAGAGTACTCTGCTTTTTTAAAATATAAAGAGATGAAAGATAAGTATGATTATATGCAAGGCTTTGATGTAAAATCTAATCATGACATAGCTAAAACTATTGCTGTCTTTAGTGCATTCACAGAAGGTTTACAGCTCTTTGCAAGTTTTGCAATTTTATTGAATTTTCCAAGACAAAACAAAATGAAAGGAATGGGACAAATTGTTACTTGGTCTGTAAGAGATGAGACTCTTCATTGCAACTCAATGATAAAATTATTTAGAACCTTTATTGATGAAAATCCTGACATATGGACAGAAAAACTTAAAAAAGAAATTTACGAAGCATGCAGAACAATTGTTTCTCACGAAGATTCTTTTATAAATCTGGCATTTGAAATGGGTCCTATTCAAGGTCTTACTGCTGATGAAGTTAAACAATATATTCGTTGGATTGGAAATAGAAGATTAATTCAACTTGGACTTGAACCAATATATCAAGTGGACAAAAATCCACTCACATGGCTAGACACAATGCTTAACGCGGTTGAACATATGAATTTCTTTGAAGGCAGAGCAACAGAATATTCTAAAGCCTCAACAAAAGGTACTTGGGCAGAGGCTTTTTCATAATTTATTCACTTCCTTAAATACATTTCTGTTAGTAAACTAATTTCTTGAAAGGAGATCTTATGGCAACATTTTATGCATTGGGTAAATATACTGCTCAAGGATATCAAGGTTTCTGCAAAGATCCAAAATCAGATAGAGCTCAAGCAGCTCGAACTGCAGCTGAAGCTGTTGGAGCTAAATTAGTTTCATATACTGGTTTAAGAGGACCTTATGATTTCTTAGCCGTATTTGAAGGAACTTTTGCACAAGGCGCTGGCGTTAAAATGGCAACGGAAGCTAGTGGTGCTCTTTGCGATATTGCAGTTTGTGAAGCAATTAACATTAATGAAGTTGCAGCAAATGCTGCAAAAATCGCAGCAGCTTATAAAGGTCCAGGAAAATAATTTTTTATCTTTGGTTGAGAAGCATTACTTTACGGTGCTTCTCTCCACTGTATTTAGACAAAGGTCTAATTAATTTATTAGCCGCATGTTGTTCCATGATATGCGCTGACCAACCTGTTACTCGTGAAAGAACAAATATTGGAGTAAAGAAATCTGTATCAAACCCCATCAAATGGTATGTAGGTCCAGTAGGGAAGTCAACATTGGGATGGATATCTTTTCTATTAATCATTACATTTTTAACTATGTCATAAATTTTAAGAAATTTTTTATCATTTTTTATTTTAGAAACTTTTTTAAAGTATTTTTCCATAGTAGGCACTCTTGAATCACCTTTTTTATAAACTCTATGACCAAAACCCATTACTACTTCTTTTTTATCAAGAGCACTATTTATCCATTTCAAAGCATTTTCAGGTTTTTTAATTTTATTCATCATGAGCATTACTGCTTCGTTTGCTCCACCATGCAAAGGACCCTTTAAACTTCCTATTGCGCCTGTAATTGCGCTATGAATATCAGACAAACTACTTGTAATCGTTCTTGCAGTAAAAGTTGAAACGTTGAAACTATGTTCGGCATAGAGAATTAAAGAAACATCAAAAGCCTTAATAATTTCTTTACTTGGCATTTTTCCAAAACACATATAGAAAAAGTTTTCAGAAAAACCCAAACCTTTTTTTGGTGGTATTACACTTTTACCTTTTCTTGTTCTAAAGAATGCAGCCATAGCAGTAGGAGTTTTTGCAAATATTCTTATTGATTTTCTCATATTAGCTGCAGTAGAATTATTACTTGTATCTTTATCTTCAAGACCCATTACACTAACAACTGTCCTAGCTACATCCATCGGATGAGACTTTTTAGGCATATGCTTTACGATTTCTCTAAGATTTATTGTAATATTTCTATTTTCTTCTAACTCCCTTTTAAATTTTTTTAATTTAGCTTTATTAGGTAATTCTTTATTTAGTATTAGATAAGCAACTTCTTCAAAACTACAATTCTCACAGAGATCTTGAACAGCATATCCTCTATATGTAAGTGAATTTATATCAGGCATTACTTGGGAGATAGTTGTTTCATCAACAACTATTCCTAATAAACCTTTTTTTACATCATCGCTCATAAATTATTCATGTCCATCAGTTTTAAAATCAGTAATTTTTTTATCTGGCCTATTATATTTTTCATATTCAACCAGTTCATAAAGTCTTTTACGGGTTTGCATTTTATCGATAATATTATTTTGATGTCCATCCTTAAAAATGACTTTTAATCCATCCTCAACGTTCTTCATTGCTAATCTTTGTGTTGTAACTGGATAAATAACAATATTGTAACCTAAATTTTCTAACTGATTTGCTGATAAAATTTTTGATTTACCAAATTCTGTCATATTAGCCAACAAATATGATTTTGAATTTTTTCTAATCTGTTCAAATTCATGTTCATTTTTCATAGCTTCTGGGAAGATGATATCAGCCCCCGCATCTTCATAAGCTTTAATTCTTTCAATAGTTTTATTTAATCCTTCTACTGTGTTAGCATCAGTTCTTACTATTATTGTAAAATTTTCATCTTTTCTCGATTCAACACAAGTTTTTATTTTTTTTAACATTTCTTTAACTGAAATAATTTCTTTGTTATCTAAATGACCACATCTTTTTTCATCAATTTGGTCTTCTACATGGCAACCTGAAAGACCAAAGCTTTCAAATATCTCTACCGTTTTTTTACAATTTTTAAATCCAGTGTCAGCGTCAGCAATAGAAGGCAAATCAGAAACTCTTGATATTTGTTTTGCTCTGTAGCTTACTTCTTTCAATGTAGTAAGACCTATATCAGGCATACCTAGATCATTAGACATAACAGCACCAGAAATATAAATTCCATCAAAACCAATTTCAGTTATTAGTTTTGCAGTAAGAGGATTATAAGCTCCTGGAAATTTTAATATCTTTTTTGTTTTTAATTTTTTTTTTAAATCTTTTCTTTTTTCAGAAGGATTTTTTTTTGTAAAATGCATATCATAAATATTAATCAATAACGATTATAACAGCTGTAATAACTAATAATAAAGCTAATAAATATTCTATAATTTTTTTAATTTTAGTATCCTTAATTATCAACTTAATTGAAGATCCAAAAAGCGCCCATATACAAATAGAGGGAATACAAACAAATGGTGCAGTTCCTGCAACAAACATAGTAGCAACAATAAAATTTTCTTCATTTGGAAAAAAAGCAGTTGCAGCAGTTAATGCTACAACCCATGCTTTAGGATTAATAAATTGAAAAAGTGCAGCTTCATAAAATCTAAGAGGTCTTCCGCTTTCTTTGTCACTATCAGCTAAAGATCCGAGAATTTTCCATCCTAGATAAAGCAGATAAAAGAAACAGAGCCATTTAAGATAAAATTGAATGATTGGAAAATTTTGAAACAAAGCACCCAAGCCAAAGCAAACCAAAGTTATTTGAATTACATGACCAAAGGGAATCCCAAACATATGAGGCATAGTTCTTTTAAAACCAAATTTAATACCTGAGGCAGTCAGCATCGCATTATTTGGTCCTGGTGTTGCAAACATTACAAAATAATAACTTGCAAGAGCAAAAAAAAGTTTAAATTCAATCATAAATATATTTTTCAACAATTTTTTCTAAATCAACAAAATCTTTTACTAAGTGATCATGGTAAATTTCATTGGATTTTTTTTCAGTGTATCCGTCATCAATCAAAACAAATGGTATATTAGCAGCTTTAGAAGCTTTTGAATCAGTCTCGCTGTCACCAACCATCAAAGTTTTTTTTACATTTCCTCCTATAATTTCAATAGTGTCAGTTAAGTGTTTAGGATTAGGTTTGTTGTAATTAAAAGTGTTGCCACCAGCAACATAGTCAAAATAATCATAGATTTTAATTTTTTTTAAAAGATCAATCGATAAATGTTCTTGTTTATTTGTACAAACAGCCATACTGATGGATTTCTTTTTACACCAAGACAGAAAATTTTTTGTTCCATTTTTAAGTGTACTTTCCTCAGCTATATTTTTGCTATAGTAATCTATAAATTCTTTTGTCATCTCTTCTATCACATCATCAGTTTTTTTAATTTTTCCTGACATTTCCGCTAATTCATGCATAGATCTGGTCAGCATTACTTTTGAACCTCTTCCTGCTAATTTTTTAATATCAGTAAGATTTCTTTCACCATAACCATACTTTTTCATAACATGATTGTGAGCTCGCATTAAATCTGGAGCAGAATTAACTAATGTTCCATCTAAATCAAATAAAATTGTAAATTTTTGACTCATTTGTTAAGTATTAATAAGAAATATTTTGTGAGTTATTTCAAAGTTTATAATAATGTAAAGAGAAATCTTGATGACATCAACAAACAAAAAGAAAATAGCTTTAATAGAAAAGTATAAACAAGAAAAATTGAGAAATGAGGCTATGAAAATGGGAGTTACTATAAAATCCCCGGAAACTGTATTTTTGTCTAATGATACTAAATATGGAAAAAATGTAGTTATCAATCCATACGTTGTAATAGGAAAAAAAACAAAAATAGGAAATAATGTTGAAATTTTTCCCTTTACACATATCGAAAATGCAATTTTGGAAGACAAAGTGAATGTAGGTCCTTTTTCCAGAGTGCGACCAGGTTCTTTTTTATCAAAAGGTTCTAGAGTTGGAAATTTTGTTGAAGTTAAAAAAAGTAAAATTGGAAAAAATTCAAAAATTAATCATTTATCTTATGTTGGTGACTCCACAGTAGGAAAAAATGTAAATATTGGAGCAGGAACCATTACTTGCAACTATGATGGAAAAAAGAAAAATAAAACTAAAATTTTGGATGGTGCTTTTATAGGCTCTAACAGTGCGCTGGTTGCACCAATAAAAATCGGAAAAAACTCTGTGGTAGGAGCCGGATCTACTTTAACTAGAAATGTAAAAAATAAATCGCTTTCGCTGACCAGATCAAATCAAGTTGAAATAAAAAATTATAAGAGAAAATAATGTGTGGGATAATTGGTATAGCTAGTAATAAATCTGTTACCCCAAATATCATTCAATCTCTTAAAAAACTTGAATATAGAGGATACGATTCAGCGGGGATAGCAACAATTGAAAGCGGTAATTTAGACGAAAAAAAATGCCCAGGAAGAGTTGAAGATTTAGAAAAAATTTTACTCAAAAGACCATCACAAGGATTTATTGGTATTGGTCATGTTAGATGGGCAACACATGGTATACCGAATCAAGTAAATGCACACCCTCATTCTTCAGATGAAGTTTCTGTAGTTCATAATGGAATAATTGAAAACTCTAATGAATTAAAAAAAGATTTAGAAAAAAAGGGTTATAAATTTAAATCACAAACAGATACTGAAGTTATTACATTTCTTCTTACTGATTTTTTGAAGGATTTTGATTTAGTGATAGCTATTAATAAAACACTAAAAGCACTTAATGGAAGCTTTGCTTTAGGTATACTTTTTAAAAAATATAATGATATTGTTGTCGGAGCTAGAAGAGGGAGTCCGCTAGCAGTTGGTTATGGTCCTAATGAAAATTACCTAGGATCTGACTCTTACGCTTTAAAATCAATGACAAAAAAAATCACTTATTTAGATGACGGAGATGTATGTGTATTAACAAATAATAAAATAGATTTTTATAATTCTAAAAATAAAAAAATTAATAAAGAAGTTTTGATTCTTTCCGATGACAAACATACTGCTGAAAAAGGTGATTATAAAGATTTTATGTCTAAAGAAATTAGTGAACAAAACATTACTTCCAAAAATTGTGTTAAAGAATATGTTGACCATTTAAGAAAAGATATAAATTTATATAATTTTCCTATAAAACCCAAAGATATTCAAAAAATCATTTTGATTGGATGTGGTACTGCCTATCACTCTTGTATTACAGCAAAATATTGGTTTGAAGAACTTACAAATATTCAAATTGATATAGATGTTGCGTCTGAATTTAGATACAGAAAAATTAAATTTAATAAAAAAAATTTATATGTTTTTGTTTCACAATCAGGAGAGACTGCCGATACATTTGCAGCTCTTGATATATGTAAAAAAAATAAAGTTAAAACATGCTCGATAGTAAATGTAGTTGAAAGTTCAATAGCCAGATCTTCAGATTTTGTATTACCTATTCATGCCGGTCCAGAAATAGGAGTTGCATCAACTAAGGCTTTCATAGGACAACTGTTGGTTCTATATATATTGGCTCTTAAAATTTCTGATATAAGAAAAGAAATATTAAAACCTGATTACGAAAAAAAAATTAATGATCTTAAAAAACTTCCAGATTTAATTAAAAAAACATTAAATTATTGTCATAACAATACTCCAATTATTGCTAAAGATTTTTTAAAAGCGAAAGGAGCTATGTTTATAGGTAGAGGTATATCTTTTCCAATAGCATTGGAAGGCGCTTTAAAATTAAAAGAATTGTCCTATTTACATGCAGAAGGGTATCCAGCGGGCGAAATGAAACATGGACCTCTAGCTTTAATTGAAGAAGGTTTACCAGTTGTAATTTTAGCACCCAGGGATAGATACTTTGAAAAAACAATTTCAAATATGCAAGAAGTTATTGCAAGAGGAGGTAAGGTAATTTTAATAACAAATGAAAATAGCAAAATCATAAGTGAAAATGTAAGATTTACATTAGAAATACCAATAACAAATGAAAATTTAACGCCGTTACTTATGACAGTTCCACTGCAACTTTTGGCATATCACGTGGCAGCACTTAAAAATTGTGATATTGATAAACCTAGAAATTTAGCAAAATCAGTTACAGTAGAATAAAAAATTATTTTTTTTCCTTAAGAATGAGACTGGGTATTTAAAATTTTTATCTAAAAGAATTTTATTTATAATATTCAATTTCTTTCTTCCGGGAGCCCACAAAAAAATTGATTTACTATTGTTTAGACACTTTAAACTTAATGATATTCTAAAAAAATCTTTTCTTTTAACAAAAATAACATTTTTATTAGTTTTTTTTTTTACATTATTTTCAAACAAAGATGCGATATGACCATCGTTACCTAGACCTAATAATGTTAAATCAAAATTAACTTTTTTATTAAAAAAATAATTTTTTATTTTTTTTTCATAATTTAATACATTATTTTTTATTATTTTTTGATTTGTTGGAATTTTAAATATTTGTTTATTTGTAATTTTAATTTTATTCAATAAATATTTTTTGCACATTTTAATATTAGAATGTTTGGAATCTTCTTTTACATATCTTTCATCACTAATAAAAAAATCAATTTTTTGCCAAGATATTTTTTTATTTTTTGCAAGAGACTTATAAAGTTTTATTGGACTTTCTCCTCCAGTTAGCACTAAAGAAAATCTTCTTTTTCTACTATTTCTAATTTTACTTATAAATAATCTTATAAATTTTCTAATTAAAAAATTTTCGTCCTTTTCATGAATAATTTTTCCAAATTTGGCCATTTTATTACCTAAGTCGTATATTCTATCTTGGTTTTTTTAAGTGTATACCTTATATAGACCTTAGGTTGAAATGAAAAAATGGACATTAAATAGTTGGAAAAATTATCCAGTTAAGCACATCCCAAGTTATGAGGATGAGAAAGAACTAAACATGGTTTTGAAAAAGATAAGCTCATTCCCTCCTTTAGTTTTTGCTGGAGAAACAAGAGCGTTAAAAAAATCACTAGCCCAGGTTGCTGAGGGAAAAGCTTTTCTTTTGCAAGGCGGTGACTGTGCTGAAAGTTTTGCTGAATTTCATCCAGACAATATAAGAGACACTTTTAAAGTTATTTTGCAAATGGCTTTAGTAATGACATTCTCAGCATCCTTACCAGTAATTAAAGTAGGAAGAATAGCTGGACAGTTTTCTAAACCAAGAAGTTCTCCCATTGAAGTTAAGAATGGAAAGGAACTTCCAACATATTTAGGAGACAATATAAATGGAATTGAATTTACCGAAAAAGCAAGAAAACCTGATCCAAAAAGATTATTCAAAGCTTATTCGCAGGCTGCTTCAACATTAAACTTACTAAGAGCACTTTCTCAAGGAGGCTTTGCTGATTTAAAAAAAATTCATTTATGGAATTTAGGATTTATAAAGAAAAGTCCTGAAGGGAAAAAATTTAAAGAGATTGAAGATAAAATAAGTGATGCACTATCTTTTATTGAAGCATGCGGTTTGCATCCAGATCATAATAGAAGATTAAGAACAGTGAATTTTTATACGTCGCACGAGGCTTTACTTTTACCTTTTGAACAATCTATGACAAGAATAGATTCAACTTCAGGAACACATCATGATACATCAGCGCATTTCGTTTGGATCGGGGATAGAACTAGACAACCAGATGGTGGTCACGTAGAGTTTTGTAGAGGAATAGAAAATCCGCTTGGAATAAAATGTGGACCAACTTTAAAAGATAGCGAACTAGTTAAACTTTGTAATATTTTAAATCCAAAAAATGAGCCTGGAAGAATAACTTTAATATCAAGATTTGGTGCTGATAATGTTGAAAAACATTTACCAAAATTAATAAGATCAGTAAAAAAAGAAGGTCTCAATGTAGTATGGTCATGTGATCCAATGCATGGCAATACAATTAAATCTGCTACAGGATTTAAAACGAGACCTTTTAATAACGTGGTAAAAGAAGTTAAAAGAGTATTCGGTGTTCACAAAGCAGAAGGAAGTTATGCTGGAGGTCTTCATATTGAAATGACAGGACAAAATGTTACCGAATGTACCGGTGGTGCCCAAAGAATATCAGAAAAAGATTTATCACACAGATATCACACCCACTGCGATCCAAGACTTAATGCTAATCAAGCATTAGAGTTAGCATTCTTAATCTCAGATGAAATTAAGAAAAACTCCCAATATTCAAAGAATATTATTCAAGCAGTATCTTAATAATTGAATTTTAATTATTAAGATCTATTTTAAGAAATAGGATATTAATATTTATGCAAGCATCAGAAAGAATAAATTATATTAAAAAGTGGATACTAGACTATTGCAAATCCATGCCTAAAGAGGCAGAAACTTTGGTTGTGGGAATATCTGGTGGTATTGATTCTTCAGTTACAAGTACAATTTGTGCATTAACTGGAAAAAAAACAATAGTTCTTTCTATGCCTATAAATCAAATAAAAGAACAGCAAAACTTAAGTTTAAAACATGAAAATTGGCTAAAAAATAAATTTAAAAATGTAGAAAGTCATTTAGTTAACTTAGACAATGTATTTAAATCATTTAAATCTTCTTTAAGTAAATTTAACAACGAACATGGTCTAGCAAATTCTAGAGCCAGATTAAGAATGACAACACTTTATCAAGTAGCAGCTTCAAATAATGGTATTGTTGTTGGGACAGGTAATAAAGTAGAAGATTTTGGGGTTGGGTTTTATACTAAATATGGAGATGGTGGGGTAGATATTTCACCGATCGCAGATTGCACAAAATCTCAAGTTTGGGAGATGGGAAATAATTTAGGTATATTGAAAGAAATCATTGAAGCTCAACCAACAGATGGATTATGGGATGATGGTAGAACTGATGTGAATCAACTTGGTATGTCATATCAAGAATTAGAAGAAGCTATGATAGATCCATCAAACAAGAATCATAAAAAATATTTAGAAATAAGAAAAAGGAATTTGCATAAAATGAATTCTATTCCAGTATGCAAAATGAAAGATGAATAAAAATTTAAATTTTTTTAATACACTGTCTAATAAAAAGGAAAAGTTCACTCCAATAACTAATGATAAGATCGGGATGTATGTATGTGGACCAACAGTTTATGATTTTCCACATATTGGAAATGCAAGACCTTTAGTAGTTTTTGATGTTTTATTTAGACTTTTACGAAGTCTTTATGGAAAAGATAAAGTAACCTACGTAAGAAATATAACTGATATAGATGATAAAATTATAGAATCATCTAAAAAGCATAAGAAAAGTATAAAGGAGTTAACTGAAACTATAACTAAAAGTTTTCATGAAGACTGTAAATATTTAAAATGTTTAAATCCAACTTTTGAGCCCAAAGCCACTGAACATATTAAGGGAATGATAAATATGGTTTCAAATTTGTTAAAAAATAATCATGCTTATGAAAATGAAAAACATGTTTATTTTTCAGTTTCTTCATTTAAAAAATATGGAAGACTTTCAAATAAAAATTCTGATCAACTTGTTGCAGGATCAAGAGTAGAAGTTTCTAAATATAAAAAAGATCCACTTGATTTTGTGCTCTGGAAACCTTCAGAATCAGAAGATCCAGGATGGGACTCACCCTGGGGAAGAGGAAGACCTGGTTGGCATTTAGAATGTTCGGTTATGAGTGAAAAATTTCTAGGTCAGCAATTTGATATACATGGTGGTGGACTTGATCTTGTTTTTCCCCATCATGAAAATGAAATTGCACAATCTTGCTGTGCTAATAAAACTGAAAATTTTGCAAATTACTGGTTACATAATGGATTTGTTACTTTTGATAAAGAAAAAATGTCAAAATCTATTGGGAATATTGTAACTATAAATAAACTTAGAAAGAACGTAAATGGTCAAGTAGTAAGACTAGCTCTTTTAAGTTCTCATTATAAGCAACCATTAGACTGGAATGAAAAATTAATCAATGAAAGTCAAAACACTTTAGATAAGTGGTACAGTCAATTTGAAAATATTAATCCTGAAGAATTGAACGATGATATACTTAAACCTCTTAAAGAAGATTTAAACACACCAGAGTACATAGCTAAATTACATTCTCTATTTGAAGATTCATCGAAAGGTAACAAATCTTCCAAATTAAAATTTTTATCAGCTTGTAAACAAATTGGTTTGCTCGAAGAAGATAAACATTTATGGGAAAATTTTAAAAAAGAAAAATCAAAAGTTGATGAAAACTTTATTAATCAAAAAATTAAAGATAGAAATGAAGCTAGAAAAAAAGGAAATTATAAGCTGGCAGATGCTTTAAGAAAAGAATTGGAAGATAACGACGTGATTATTGAAGATAAACAAAATAAAACTACATGGAAATATAAATGAGTAAAGAAAAAATATTTATTTTTGATACTACACTTAGAGATGGAGCTCAAACTGAAGGTGTTAATTTTTCTATTGATGATAAAAATAAAATAGCAAAAACTTTGTCAAATCTTGGAGTAGATTATTTAGAAGGTGGATGGCCTGGTGCCAATACTTTAGATACAACCTTTTTTAATAAACCTCCAAAGTTAGAAAATACAATTCTAACTGCTTTCGGTATGACAAAAAAAGCTGGAAGAAGTGCAGAAAATGATCCAGGGCTTTCAGCGCTATTAAACACTAATGCTCCTGCAATTTGCTTAGTTGGTAAGTCTTGGGATTTTCATGTTGATGTTGCTTTAGGCATTACGAAAGAAGAAAATTTAGAAAATATTAAGGAATCAGCAAAATTATTTATTAAAAATAAAAGAGAGTTTATGTTTGATGCAGAACATTTTTTTGATGGATATAAAAAAAATCCAGATTACGCATTAGCATGCATAAAAACAGCTTTTGATGAAGGAGCTAGATGGATTGTTCTATGCGATACAAACGGAGGAACTTTACCTAATGAAATTGGAGAAATTGTTTTCAAAGTAAGCAAGCAAATCCCCGGAAAAAATCTTGGCATTCATGCACATAACGATACAGAAAATGCAGTGGCAAATTCTTTGACAGCTGTTTTAGCTGGAGTTCGTCAAGTACAAGGAACTATTAATGGACTTGGAGAAAGATGTGGAAATGCAAATTTAATATCCTTAATTCCTTCTCTAACGCTTAAAAAATCTTTTTCTGATAGTTTTGAAATTAAAATAAATAAAGATAAGGTTAAAAGCTTGACAGAATGTTCAAGATTATTGGATGAAATATTAAATAGAAAATCAAATAGGAGAGCTGCTTACGTAGGACCTTCGGCTTTTGCCCACAAAGGTGGACTACATGTTTCTGCAGTTTCAAAAGATCCAAAAACTTATGAACATATTGATCCTAGTTTAGTTGGAAACGTCAGAAATGTTATTGTTTCAGATCAAGCAGGTAAATCTAATATTATGTCCAGATTAAATAAATATGGAATTAAAATAGATAAAAATGATCCTAAAGTTCAAGCGCTATTAACCGAAGTTAAAGACAGAGAGTTTATTGGTTATTCATATGATGGAGCCGATGCTTCATTTGAATTGTTGGCTAGAAGACTTTTAGGAGAAATACCAAAATATTTAACGATTTCAAAATATGATGTTTCAGTTAAAAAAGAATCAAAAGATAAAATTAATTCCCATGCAAAAGCCCACATTTTAGTTGATGGTAAAGAAATAGTTTGTGAAGGATCAGGAAATGGTCCGGTAAATGCACTGGATAATGCTATAAGATCCAATGTAGATAAGGTTGGGAAATACTCAAAATATTTAAAAGATTTAAAACTGGTAGATTATAAAGTTAGAATTTTAAATACTGGAACAAATGCTACAACAAGAGTTTCTATTGAAAGTACTGATAGAGAAGGAAAAAGTTGGTTCACAATTGGCGTCTCTCCAAATATTATTGATGCTTCATTCAAGGCATTAATTGATAGTCTAGATTATAAACTTTATAAGGAAAAAGCTCCTGCAAATAATTAATGAGCTTAAACAATATTTATTTTATTTTAGTAAGACCGCAAATGGGTGAGAATATAGGTTCAGTAGCCCGAGCTATAAAAAATTTTAAAATTAAATATTTAAGAATAGTAAATCCAAGATGTAATTGGCCAAATCAAAAAGCTTTAGCTACATCAGTTGGGGCTAAAGATGTTTTAAAATCTGCTAAAATTTATGATTCAGTAGAAAAATCTATTGGGGATCTAGATATAATTTTTGCAAGCAGTTCAAGAATTAGAAAAATAAATAAAAAAATTATATCAGTTTCTAACTTGAAAACAAAAATTAAAAAAGGAAGTAAAGTAGGAATTCTCTTTGGCCCTGAGGCCTCAGGACTATCAAATAATGAAATTAGCTGTGCGGATTATTTGGTTAAAATTCCAAGCAATAAAAAATTTAGCTCACTTAATTTATCACATAGTGCAATAATCTTTTGTTTTGAGCTTTTTCAACATTTTTCAAGACAAAAAAATGAATATACGACTGGTTATAAAAGTTCTCTAGCTAAAAAATCTGAAGTAAATAAATTTTTAAATTTTATTATTGAAGGTTTAGACAAAAAAGGCTTTTTACAACCCGACCACAAGAGACAAAGCATGATTAGGAATATTCATAATATTTTTCATAGGTCAAATTTATCTGAACAGGAAATACGTATTTTGCTTGGGATTTTCTCAACTTTAAATGAATTTAACAAGAAAAGCTGAATTGACAAAATGTTACCATTGTTTATAAATCACGTTGTATAAAATATGACAAAAAGATTATCATCCAAACATAAGGTCGACCGTAGACTTAAAACTAATTTATGGGGAAGACCAAAAAGCCCATTTAATTCTAGAAATTATAAACCAGGCCAACATGGAAAAAGTGCAAGAGGAAAAAACTCAGATTATGGTATTCAATTACAGGCCAAACAAAAATTAAAATTTTATTATGGAAATATGAACGAAAGACAGTTCAGAAATGTTTATCGTAAAGCTTTACAAAAAAAAGGTAATACTACTGAAAATTTTATAGGATTACTCGAAAGAAGATTGGATACAGTAATCTATAGAGCAAAATTTGCGATAACAGTTTTTGCAGCAAGACAATTAATTAATCACGGTCACGTCAAAATTAATGGTAAAAAAGTAAATATACCAAGCTATCTGGTGACAGAAAAAGATAGTATAGAAATAAAAGATAAATCAAAGGAATTAGTTATGGTAGCCGGTTCACTTGTAAGTAAAGAAAGAGAAATTCCTGATTATATTCAAATGGATGAAAAAAACAGAATAGCAAAACTGTTAAGGGTACCAAAATTTTCAGAAGTTCCTTATCCATCAATTATGGAACCAAATTTGGTAGTTGAGTATTATTCTAGATAACAATTTTTGATTTGATTAAAAGAACTTCCAAAACACATATAGACAAAATTTTAGAAGAAAATAATAAATGGAAAATTCTTGACCTCGGTTGTGGTTATAGAGCACATAAAAATGCATCTATAATAGCCGACTCTCAAGATTTTTCAAAATTTTATAAAGAAAGAAAATTTATTCAAATTAAAGAAAAAATTCTTCCATTCAAAGATAAAGAATTTGATTTTGTCATATCAAGTCATGTAATTGAACACGTAGAAGATTTTGAGTTTTTTATTAAAGAATTAGAAAGAATTTCACCAAGAGGATATATCGAACTACCAACAAGACTTGGAGATAATTTAGTTTTTGAAAATATGAAAGATCACATATGGTGGTTTAATTTTGATGATATTGATAATAAGCTTATAGCTTCAAAGAAAAATCAATTAATAGAACCATTTATTTCTGTATCTACTGCTAAATATTTTGAGGAAATATTTAGAGAAAGCTTAGTCATCGAACTTACGTGGGAAGATAAAATAGAATATGTGATAAATAATGAAATTAGAAAAGATAAATTTGAAAAAACATCTTTTTTTAAAATATTTAAAAAATATTTAAGTAAAAAAATAAGAATGTTTTTTAAAAAGTAAGTTAATTATTTGCTGGTAAGATATTTTTTTCTTTTAATTTTGTTTGAAGATCACCTTTTTCAAACATTTCTTTAATAATATCGCAGCCACCTATAAATTCACCCTTTATATAAAGCTGAGGTATAGTAGGCCAATCACTATATTCTTTTATGCCTTCTCTAATTTCAGGATTTTCAAGAACATTAACACCAGTAAATTTTACAGCTAGATGTTTTAATACATTGGACACAGCCATTGAAAAGCCGCATTGAGGGACCTCAGGCGTACCTTTCATAAACAAACATATTTGATTAGCGTTAATTAAGTCTGTTATTTTTTTTTTGGTTTCTTCTTTCATAAATTATTTTTCTATCGTATTTAAAGCTAACGCATGCAACTCATTTCCCATTTTTCCCTTTAAAGACTTATATACCATTTTATGCTGTTCAATTTTACTCCTACCATTGAAAATTTTTGATTTAATTGTCGCAGAATAGTGATTTTCATCTCCAGCTAAGTCTTGAATGCTTATTTCCGCATCAGGTATTGCTTCTTTGATTAAATTTTTTATTTCTTCAAGTTTTAAGCTCATATACTTTCTCCAAAGTAGTTATGGAACCAATATTTATATAACTTTTCAATTTCATCTAAACTTGCTTTAAATTCATTTTTTACTTCCATATATTTTTCCTGAGTCTTTCCAATATTTTCAAAGTATATACTATTATCATTTAAAATTCTGCTTACTTTTTCTATATTTTCTTCCTTTACCTCAGCTATATATCTGCTTTGATCTTCACCAAACAAATATTCGTGAAGTTTTATATTAATTTTTGGCAGAGTAATCTTGGCTCCAATCTTACTAGGAAAACACATTTCTGATAAAGCAACTAAAATTCCACCTGAAGATATATCATGAACAGAATTAACAAGTTGTTTAGAAATAAGATTTAATACTGTTAATCCATTATTTTTTTCATTAAATAAATTTATTTCGGGCGGAGGACCTTCTTTAAAGTCTAAAACTTCTCTAAAAAATTCACTTTGATAAAGATGACCTGAGGTTTTTCCAATTATTAATATATGATTTCCAATTTCTTTAAAATTTTTAGTTACCATATTGTTCAAATTTTTAATTAAACCAACGCCTCCTATTGTGGGGGTGGGTGAGATAGACTTATTTTTTGTTTCATTATAGAAAGAAACATTCCCAGAAACGACAGGATAATCTAAATAGGTGCAAGCTTGAGTAATACCATCTATGGTTTCAACAAACTGTCCCATTATTTTTTCTTTTTCAGGATTTCCAAAGTTTAAACAATTAGTTATAGCTATAGGAGTAGAGCCTACAGCAATAAGATTTCTCCAAGATTCGCAAACAACTTGTTTACCCCCAACTATGGGATTTGCTAAACAGTAGTGCGTAGAAGAATCAACAGTTAGTGCAACACCTTTATTTTTACCATGAATTCTAATCACCCCTGAATCTCCACCAGGCAATTGTATGCTATCACCCATTACTGTTTGGTCGTATTGTTCCCAAATCCAATTTTTTTCAGAATTATTCGCACTAGATAAAACTATTTTTAAACTTTCATATAAATCTTTATTATAAAAATCTTTAGGAGGATCTATCTTTTTTGAATTTATACTTTTTTTCCATTTTCTGTCGTATACAGGAGCATCTTTAGATAGAGAATTTAATGGTAAGTTAGCAACTTCTTTTTTATCAAAAATTAATACTAAATTTTTTGTATTAGTAGTTTTACCAATAACAGAAAAATCTAACCCCCACTTGGAGAAAATTTTTTCTGCATTTTTTTCTTTTCCCGAGTTAAGTATAAGCAACATTCTTTCTTGACTTTCAGATAACATCATTTCATATGGAGTCATGTTTTTCTCTCTGCATGGAACTTTATTCAAATTAATTTCAATTCCTATATTTCCTTTTGAGGCCATTTCAATACTTGAAGAAGTTAATCCTGCTGCTCCCATATCTTGAATAGAAATAATTGAATCATCTTTCATTAATTCTAGACACGCCTCTAGGAGAAGTTTTTCAGTAAATGGATCTCCAACTTGTACAGTTGGTTTTTTTTCTTCCGCATTATCATCAAACTCAGCTGAAGCCATACTTGCGCCATGTATGCCATCTCTGCCAGTTTTTGAACCAACATATATAACTGATTTGTTAATACCTTCTGCTTTTGAATAAAAAATTTTATTTTTTTTTGCTAAACCTACAGCCATCGCATTAACTAAAATATTTTCATTATAAGAAGAATTAAATTTAACTTCCCCACCAATAGTAGGAACTCCTATGCAATTTCCATATCCTCCAATTCCAGAAACAACTCCGCTTAATAAATTTTTTGTTTTTGGGTGTGACGTATCTCCAAAATGAATTGAATTTAATGTAGCAATGGGTCTTGCTCCCATTGTAAATACATCTCTTAAAATTCCCCCTACTCCAGTAGCAGCTCCTTGATAGGGTTCAATAAAAGAAGGATGATTATGACTCTCAATTTTAAAAACAAGAGCATCATTATCTTCAATATCTATGACTCCAGCATTTTCACCAGGTCCTTGTATAACTTTAACGTTTTTTGTTGGTAGTGTTTTTAAATATTTTTTTGAAGATTTATAAGAACAATGCTCATTCCACATAGCTGAAAATATTCCAAGTTCTAATAAATTTGGTTCTCTTCCTATTAGATGAATTATCTTTTTATATTCTTCAGAACTAATTCCATGTTTATTAATAATTTCGGTAGAAATTTTCATTTGTTAAGATTTAAGTAAACTTGTAAAAAGAATAGATCCGTCTTCTCCAGACAATATAGGATCAATTAATCTTTCAGGATGGGGCATCATTCCTAAAATATTTTTTTTATCATTTAATATTCCTGCAATATTATTTGATGAGCCATTTGGATTTGAAATTTTTTCAACTTTGCCTTGACTATCACAATATTTAAAAGCAATTAAATTTCTATCTTCAAGTTTTTTTATTAGACTATCATCAGCAAAAAAATTTCCTTCATTATGAGCTATTGGTAGTTTAATAATATCTTTATTTTTATAATTTGAGCAAAATCTATTATCAGTATTAATTACTTTTAAAAAAACATTTTTTGATAAAAATTTAAGTTTTTTATTCCTTAATAAAACACCAGGCAAAAGTCCAGTTTCAATTAGTATTTGAAATCCATTACAAATACCAAGAACTAAACCACCTTTTTTTACATGCTCAATAATAGAGTTTATAATTTTTGATTTACTAGCTATACATCCTGTTCTTAAATAATCTCCATAAGAAAAACCACCAGGCAAAACTACCAAGTCACATTTCGGTAGTATTGTTTCATTATGCCAAACCATTTGGTTCTTTATTTGAAATTTTTCAAGAGCAACAGCTACATCTCTATCACAATTGGATCCCGGAAAAACAATTACTGAGGATTTCATTATTTATAATTTATGCTGTAGTCCTCTATTACAGTATTAGTTAAAAGTTTTTTAGAAATTTCTTCAATTATTTTTTTTGCTTTTACTTGATCATTTTCATTAAGTTCTATCTCAAAAAATTTTCCTTGCCTAACATCCTCAATATTTTCATATCCCAAATTTTTCAAAGTTTGTTTTACAACTTTACCTTGGGGATCAAGCACATCTTTTTTCAAAGTGACTGTAACTGATATCTTCAATTTATTTTTTCTTTATGTTAACAGCTTTAGGTTTGCCAAATTTTACTGATGTTATGTTGGTTTCTTCATGAATTATTCCCAACCTTCTCGCTACTTCCTGGTAGGCTTGAATTATATTTCCTAAATCTTTTCTAAATCTGTCTTTATCTAATTTCTTTTCACTTACAACATCCCAGAGTCTGCATGTATCTGGACTTATTTCATCTGCAAGAATAATTTCTTTTTTTCCATCAATATTAGCCCGACCAAACTCTAATTTAAAATCAACAAGTTTAATTCCAACTCCTCTGAACATACCTTGCATGAAATCATTTATTCTTAAACAATGTTTTTTAATTAAATCTAACTCAGCTGCAGTAGCCCAATTAAATTCAATTATGTGTTCTTTTGCAACGAGAGGATCACCAAGATCATCATTTTTATAACTATACTCAATTAGGGGCTTTGAAAGAATAGTTCCATCAGCAATTCCTAGTTTTTTTGTTAATGACCCTGTTGCAATATTTCTAACAATAAATTCTACAGGAAGTATTTCAGCAAGTTTTACCAATTGCTCTCTCATATTTAATCTTTTTATTAAATGAGTTTTTATTCCAATCTGATTAAGATTATTTAATATATGCTCAGAAATTCTATTATTTAAAACACCTTTTCCCTCTACTGTAGATTTTTTTAAATTATTGAATGCCGTTGCATCATCTTTAAAGTGTTGTATGGCAGTTCCTTTTTCAGGTCCTTCATAAAGGATTTTCGCTTTTCCTTCATAAAGTTTTTTTCCTTTATTCATTTTATTTAAAAACTCTTTTATATATCAAATTTATTCTTTTTGTATGATAACTCATATCAAACATTTTCATTAAATCTTTATTAGAAATTTTTTTATTAATCAATGAGTCTTTCGACAAACTTTCATAGAAAGTTATATTTTTTGACCACGCTTTTTGAGCATTTTTTTGAACCAATTCATAAGCTTTTTCTCTTGAAAAACCATGTTTTGTTAGTTCTATCATTACTCTTTGTGAAAATATTAACCCTTTCGTAATATTAAGATTTTTTAACATTTTTTTTGGATAAACGTTTATATTTTTTAAAATATTTTTTAACCTGTCTAAAGCAAAATCTAACGTGATAGTAGAATCTGGACCAATATTTCGCTCAACGCTAGAATGCGAAATATCTCTTTCGTGCCAAAGAGAAATATTTTCAAGAGATGGAGAGACATAGCTTCTTATCATTCTAGATAGGCCAGTTAAATTTTCGCTTAGTATAGGATTTTTTTTATGCGGCATTGCTGATGAACCTTTTTGGTTTTTATCAAAAAACTCTTCTACTTCTTGTATTTCAGTTTTTTGTAAATTTCTTATTTCTGTAGCTACTCTCTCTATAGAAGCAGCAATAATGCCTAAAGTAGAGAAATAAAAAGCATGCCTATCTCTCGGAACAATTTGCGTTGATATAGGCTCAACTTTTAAATTTAATTTTTTAGCAACATAAGCTTCAACTTTAGGATCAATATTTGCAAAAGTTCCGACAGCACCAGAAATAGCACAGGTAGAAATTTCGTTAATTGCATTTTTTAATCTTTGTTTATTTCTTTTAAATTCTTCATAAAAGCTTGCCAATTTTAAACCAAAGGTAGTGGGTTCGGCATGAATGCCATGGCTTCTACCTATACAAATAGTGTTTTTATATTTTAAAGATTTATTTTTTAATACTTTTAAAAGTTCATCAATATCTTTGGCAATAATTTTGCCTGATTGTAATAGCTGGATATTGAAGCAGGTATCCAAAACATCCGATGAAGTCATGCCTTTATGAAGGTATCTTCCTTCTGCACCGACTTTTTCAGTAATCGAAGTCAGAAAAGCTATTACGTCATGATGAACTTTGCTTTCAATTTTATGAATTCTTTCTACGTTTATTTTTGCCCTTTTTTTAACTTTAGCAGCAACACCTTTAGGTATTACATTAAGTTTTTCCATAGCCTGAGCTGCAGCAATTTCTATTTCTAGCCAGATTTGATATTTATTTTTTTCTTCCCAAATTTTTTTAACTTCTTTTCTTGAATATCTCTGAATCATATTAAATAGGGTGGTTGCTCATATTTTTTTTTTGATTTAGTAAATATTTCGTATCCATCATTTGTTACTCCAACAGTATGTTCGAATTGTGCCGATAGATACTTATCTTTGGTAACTGCCGTCCAACCATCTTTTAATAATTTAGTATTATAAACACCTTCATTAATCATTGGTTCAACAGTAAATATCATTCCAGTTTCTAATTTCATACCTTCACCTTTTTTTCCATAATGCAATATATTTGGAGTTTCGTGAAAAACTGTACCAATCCCATGTCCACAAAAATCTCTAACAACAGAAAAGCCTTTTTTTTCAACATAAGTTTGGATTGTTTCTCCAATATCTCCCAAATGAATTCCATTTTTTATTATTGATATTGCTTTCATCATTGAATTATAAGTTGCTGAGACTAAATTTTTACTTTTTGTTGAAACTTCTCCAACAAAAAACATTCTACTAGTGTCTCCATGCCAACCATTAACAATAGCGGTAACATCAATATTTATTATATCTCCCTCATTTAAATATTTTTGTGTTGGAATACCGTGACAAACGACATGATTAACTGATGTGCAACAGGATTTAGGAAATCCTCTGTAATATAGTGGAGCTGAATAACCACCGTTATCTTTTATAAACTCATAACAAATTTTATCCAATTTGTCTGTTGTTACTCCAGGTTTTACAAAAGCTGTAACCTCATCTAAAGTTTCCGCAGCCAAACTGCCTGCAATTTTTATTTGTTCAAAAGAATCTTTGTAATTATTTTTCATATTTAATTTGATTATTAATTATTATCTCTTCATTGTTTAATTTACAATCATAACAAAGCATTTTTACCCCACTATTAAGAGCCTCATCAAAAGTATTTTTATACTCTTCATCAATATCTTTGGCAATTTTAAAAAATTTACAATCAACCCTTTGAATCAAATATAATATGTAGCTTTCATATCCTTTTTTTTTTGCATTTATAAGTTCTCTCAGATGTTTTGTGCCACGTGATGTAATAGCATCTGGAAATTCAGCAATATTATCTTCTCTTAATAGGGTTACATTTTTTACTTCCAAAAAACATTTTTCATTATCATTGGAAATTAAAAAATCAAACCTAGTACTTTCCGAAAATTTAACTTCAGGCTTAATATTAGTAAATTTTATTAGATTTTTTATTTTTTTATTTCTTAGAGATTCTAAGACTATTTTATTAGTTAGATGAGTATTAATACCTACTGGTTTTTTATTTACCTCAATTATTTGAAGAGTATATTTTAATTTTCTTTTTGGATCTTTAGATTCAGAAAACCAAACATTATTACCTTTTTTTAATAAACCCATCATGGATCCAGAATTTGGACAATGAGCAGTTATTATTTTATTTTTATACTCTATATCTACAAAAAATCTTTTGTATCTTTTTATTAAAGTTCCTTGTAATAATTTCTTATTAAATTTCATCAGTTATGAGTATTATTTGAATATGAATAAAACTAAAGAAAAAGTAAATGCCGCAATTGTTATAATTGGTAATGAAATTCTATCAGGAAGAACACAAGATGTTAATGTAGTTACTATTTCTAAGTGGTTAAATGATCTTGGCGTCAAACTTGAAGAAGTGAGAGTTATACCTGATACAGAAGACTCAATTATTAATACTGTCAATGAACTAAGAAAAATTTTTAAATACCTATTTACTACAGGCGGAATAGGACCTACTCATGATGATATTACTTCTAAGTCGATAGCAAAGGCATTCAACATGGAATATGGATATCACGCCGAAGCATACAAAATTTTAGAAAAATATTATGGTAAAGATAAATTTAATACTGGTAGAAAAAAAATGGCTATGATGCCGACCAAAGCTTCTTTAATTTTAAATCCTTCAAGTGGAGCACCTGGTTTTAACGTTGATAATGTTTTTTGTTTACCAGGAGTTCCCTCAATACTTAAATCAATGTTGGGTGGTTTAAATAATAAAATAAAAGGAGGAAAAAAAATTTTAAATAAAACGATAAGCGCACAAACAGTAGAAAGTGAAATAGCAAAAGCTCTGGAGCAAGTACAAAATAAATTTAAAAAGGTTGAGATTGGAAGTTATCCTTTTTTTCGACAAGGAAAGATAGGTGTTTCTTTTGTTATTAGATCTACTGAAAAAAAACAAATTGACTACTGTCATAAACAAATTGTAAATTTCTTAAAAGAAAAAAAAATTCAAATAATAGAGAGATAGAATTTATGCAGTATTATTTTGCTTATGGCAGCAACTTACATCATGAACAAATGCAACGAAGGTGTCCTAAATGCCGTTATATTAAAAAATATATTCTTAAAGATTTCCAATTAACCTTTAGAAGCAAATATGGTGCTGCAGATATAGAAAAAAAAATTGGAAAAAAAGTTTATGGCGCACTATATATAATTTCAAAATGTGCTGAAAAAAGATTAGATATTTATGAAGAATATCCTACGTTATATAAAAAAATATATTTTAAATATAATGGAAAAAAAGTAATGACTTATACAATGTGTAAAAAAACAAAATTAGTTCCACCTACAACGAGATATTTAAATATAATTAAACAAGGATATAAAGATTGTAAGCTTAATATTAAAAGTTTAAAAATTGCCTTGCAGCCAGTAGCACATCTTCAACGCTAATAGACGAAACTTCTTTTGAATTATTAATTTTTTTACTATCTAAAACTAAAGAGTTTTTATAGTCCGGAGCAAATTTTTCTGAATCAGTTGGTCCAAATAATGAAATGATTGGAATTTTACCCAAAGCAAGCATATGCATTACTCCATTATCTATTGTAATTGCTAGATCTAATCTTTTTCCAAGACAAGTAACTAGAGCTGGTGACTTTAAACTTGTTTCGTGTTCAGGAAATAATGCTGATGGAATTGAATTTTTTATTTTATCTTTAAGTTCATGATATTTTTTTTCTATTAAAAAAACAGGCGTTTTATTTTTTTTAACAAACTCTTTTGATAGTTCTAATATTTTATCTAAAGCCCATTGTTTTTTTCTATAAACATTACCTTGTGTAATTGAAAAACCAATGTAATTATTGTTTGGCAAAAGTCTTTTAGATTCTTCGATAATATTTTTGTCAATTTTATTTAAATCAAAATCAATTAATTTACAATCTTTCTCATACAGCAAGTTAATAGCATTCAAAATTGTATTATTAATTTTTTTTTCTTTTTTAATATTTAATTTAGGTTTGGAAAATTTGAAATTATAGCATGTTGATATAAATGATTTATGAGGTAACATTTTTAAAATAAGAGTGTTTCTCATTTTGGATTGAAAGTCTAAAATAAGATCAAATCTTTCTATATTATTTTTTTTAATTTTTTTATTTGCATATAAGGCATGCCACCATCTAAAACCAAAATACTTAATATCTAAATTTAAAGCTTGAATTTCACACTTAAAATCTTTTAAGGATGAATTAAAATGATTTTCATGAGCCGAAAGGTAATAAAGTTTGGTATTATGAAATTCAGATTTCAATGTATCAATAATAGACATTAGTTGTATTGAGTCTCCAACTCCACCACCAGAATTATATATAAGTATACGTTTTAACATTTATAAAAACACAAAGACTTGATTTTAATAAAAGATAATATTAGATGATACAAAAATAACATTTTTTATAAATAAAATATTTTAATACATTAGTTAAAAACTTGCCAATTCTAAAAAAAATAACAGATATAATTAAAAAAAAAAAAGAAAGAGTAAGAAAATTTTTTGGTATACGTTTAATCAAAAGTATACGAGATTTAATAATATTTCAGCAGAATACTGAATTGCAAAGAAAACGGTCTAATCCATTTAATTCTTATGGGAAAAGGTGTTTTTCGCAAAATGATGAAGATGGTATTACTCTAGAAATTATAAAACGACTTGGAATAAAAAAAGGTGTTTTTGCCGAATTTGGTCCAGGTAATGGTACTGAAAATAATACGATAGTTTTAGCAGCATTAAAATGGAAAGGATTCTGGGTGGGTTCAGAAAATTTAGCATTTAAATATAATCCTTCACAAAACTTCCAGTTTTTAAAAGGGTGGGTAACAAAAGAAAATGTATTAAATTATTATAATGATGGAATTAAAAAATTAAACGAAAAAAAAATAGATATTTTAAGTTTGGATCTTGATGGAAATGATGTTTATATTCTTGAAGAGTTAATAAAAAAAATTACACACCCGAGTTTAATTATAGCAGAATATAATGCTAAGTTTCCGCCACCAATAAAATTCAAAATAAAATATGATCCCCAATTTGTATGGAGGGCTGATGACTATTTTGGAGCCTCTCTATCTGAATTTGCAAGCATGTTAGAAAAACACTCATACAAGCTTATATGTTGCAATTCTCACACAGGCTCAAATGCGTTTTTTGTAAAAAATGATTTTATAGACTTATTTAAAGAAGTTCCAAAAGAAATTGAAAAAATTTATATAGAACCGCACTATCAACTTTATGAAAGATATGGACACCCTCAATCAATTAAAACAATCGAGTTAATCTTTGAGGAGTTAGAAAAATTAAATTAAAAATAAAATCTTTTAATTAGTTATAAAATTAATATTATATTTTTGAATAAAAAAAATGATTAAAAAAATAGTAGTGTATCTCAGACCAATAAGATACTTGATAAGACTATTTTTTTACTCACCAAAATATTTATTCAAAAAAGTCAATTCTGATCTTAAAAAAGATTTACATTCAAAAAAATTAAATAAAAATTTTCATATTGTATGGTGTGCTGGTCTGTGGAAATCTGGGACAAGTCTAATCGAAGATATTTTAAAAGAACTGCCACTAGTTCAGGCTAACAATTCATTTTTTCGAATTTATGATGATAGTAATTTAGATCATATTCATGGAATATCTGAAGAAATGTTTAGAAGGTTTCCAAGAAATAAATTAAGCTTTTTAAAAACACATACACATTTTAATGATCATTATATAAATATAGCAAATAAATATAATTCTAAAATAATAATTTCTTTACGAGATATAAGAGATACCGCAGTAAGCAGGTATAATCACATAATGAATGATAAAAAAAATCATCTGCATAAAATTTTAAAAAATTTAAATTTTAAAGAAGGTTTCATTAAGTGTGCAAAATTTGAAGATGATGCAAAATATTCTTATGAGTGGATAAAAGGATGGCAAAACTATTCAAAAAAAAATAATAATTGTTTAATTTTATGGTATGAAGAATTTATAAACGATCCTAAAAATTATATTAAAAAAATTATAGATTATTTAGAATTTGATAATATTGATTTAGAAAAGTTACATCTAAAAATTGATTCGGATAAACAATTATTAAAAAAAAGAAGTTTAAAAGGAAATTTAAGTCAATTTGAACCTAAGACTTTTAATAAAGGAGAATTAGGTCAATGGAAAAAAGCTCTAGACAATGAAACTTTAGATGAATTTTATTCAATTTTGCCAGACGATATAAGTAAAGTTGAATTCAAAAATTAAAGTCTACGAGGTAAAAAGTAGACTTTAACATAATTAAGGAATATAAGTTTAAAAAGAACAAAGGTTGCAATATATTCTATATAATCTATTAAAAAATGTTCAACAAATCATACGATCAAAACCTTCAGACGTTATACGACTCTAGAGAGGGAGATTTTGAGATTTTCTTTTTTAATTTAAATAGGTATTTAAAATATTTTAATATGAAAACTATTGAAAAAGATACAAAATTTTTAGATCTTGGATCCTCAGACAATTCATTGCAAAAAGCAATGTTAAAACATGACATAAAAATTAATTCGTTAAACGAGAAAAATTGTAATTTTGAAACAGATAAAATAAACTTTGAAAATGATTATTTTGATTTTGTTTTAATGAAGGCTATAATTGAACACATCAACAATCCACAAAATATTTTAAATGAGATAAAAAGAGTTTTAAAAAAAGGAGGGACAATAATAATTACCACATCAAACTTGAATTTTGTACCTATCAAAAGTTTTTGGAACGACCCAACTCATGTACATCCATATAATGATATTTCACTTAAAAATCTATTGAAAATTTTAGATTTCAAAAACATTTGTGTTAGACCTTTTGTATTCAACAAGCCATCTTTCTATTGGAAAATGCCTTTTTGGTTTGCGGCAAATATACCATTTAAAAATCACACATTTAAAAAGTTTCCTATTCCAAAATTTTTGAGGGGACAATCTACAGTTATGTTAGCCACTGCTAACAAATGAAATTATTGAAGTGATAATTAGATAAAATTGTTAAATTTTCAATAAAATAAGGTCTAATTCATTCTACCAAAACAGAATTAAAGTGGTAAAATAAAAGTAATGAAAAAGGTTATGAGCTCCTTGCTCATAAGTCTTTTTATTTGTTTTGGAGCATGGGCTAAGAGTTTAGAGCAGAAGAAAGTAGAACTTAAGAAGATTTACGAAGCAGGCGGGATAACAAAGTCTGAATATAATAAAGCACAAGATTTTTTAGAAAATTTTGAAGAAAAAACTAAAGAAAAAAAATCAAAACCCACTTTTGATTTAAGTAACAATAAATCTAAAATAAAATCAATTCTCAAAAAAAAAGACAAATATAAAGAAAAAATTACATTAAAAAAGATAGAAGAGTTGGGTCAGATAATTAAATTTGATGACACATATTTTCCTGATGGAATGATTAAAGTATTTGGTAAAGGTTGTAATAATAGTTTTAAATGTAAAGCCCAAAAAGCTGGTGGATATATGGCTAAAACTTTTTCAAGAAGCAAATCTTATGGACAAAAAAATCCTGGTGGAATGATAAAAGCAATGGCGATGTTTGAAGTTTTTTATGCATCAAAACTTTGGTATTCCAGAAAGTCTATAGAGAGATATAAAGAAAATAATTATAAAGAAGGTTTTTTTTCTAAGAAAAAAAAAGATGAAAATGAAATTCGATCTTTGTTTGGTATTAACAAGGGGAGAAAAAGCATGCGAGAAGCTCTAGGCATGAATCTTGAAACTCCATCAAAAGAAGCAATTAAAAAATTTTGGTTACTTGGTCAATTTTTAGAACTTGGAACTGGCGTTAATAATAAAAAATTGGCTAAAGATTTAAAAGAAAGACAAAAATTACTAGAAACTTATAGAACTGAAATAGGCAGTTTAAAGAAAAAACTTCAAAATGATTTAGATACGGAGGAAAATGAAAAGTCAGTTGAATAATATTCTAATAGTTACACTTGTTATTTTATTTTTTACTTTATCTAAATCTTATTCAATAGAGGACGTAACTGAATTTACAGATGCGATTAATGAGGCAAGGGAAGAGTTTAACAATAGTCCAGAAGCTTCGACAGAACAATCAAAAATTATTGATGAGGCTTTAAAAGAAATTGATAAAGCAACAGAGTATGTTCAAGAAGCCATCAATGCTGACAATACCGAAGATGCAATTAAAACTTTAGAGTTTATAGAAAAAACTATAGGTGATGTTCAAAGTATCATTCCTCAAGAATTTGGTTCTGATATGTCTAAAATTGATATTTCTGCAATGGCAAAAGAAGATATGGAAATTATAACTGAAATAACAACAGAAATGAAAGTTGCTAAAGAAAAAAAAGAAAAAGATTTTATGTCAGATTTAGTTGAAATTAATCTAAAAGGTTTTGATACAGCTTCGATTTCTGAAAAACTAAATAGTTTAGGAGTTAATACTATAAAACTCGATTTAGTTATAGATAAAGATAAAAAAATGGAGACGTGGACTAAAAAAGATTGGGCAGACTCATATACAGGCTCTATCTTAACATATGATGGCCAAGAAGTAGTTCCTGATAAAGAAATATCATGTAGGATGATAGAATTAGAGGAAAAGTTTCAAAAAAACACTCTTAATATTGAAAATAAAAGAATTGAGTTAGCCAGCCTCAGCACTCAATTAGATCCTTTAAATAGTGAGTTACAAAGTTTAGATGAAAAAAAATCATTGTTAACTTCCCAGTATAATGCTGAAATTTCAAAATTAAGTACTGAAGATTTGTCTAGCTTAGAAACTCAAAAATCAATTGAGTTATCAGAAAAATTAAAAAATGAAATTGAAAATGTAACTAGCGAAGCTCTTAAAGCTGAACAACAATCTGCTTTATTAAAAACAGAGATATCCTCACTTAACAAGAGTTTAAATGAACAGATATTGCAAAGTAATAAAATAAAAGAAGATATAAATAACTTAAATTCAAACAAATTAGAATTAACTGAAACAATAGCTTTAAAAGCAGCACAACTTAATCAATTAAAAGGTCAAGGTTCCAACTTAAGTTCTAATTCTAATATTACTGAACTTACAGCTAAATTAGAGGACTCTGAGAAATTAAAGAGTGAATTATCCAATTTACAGTCACAAATAGAAAATAAAAATTTAGCCGTTAATCAAAAAATTTCTCAAATAAATAGTTTAAATACAGAACTTAACCCTCTTACAGATCAAATAAACGCATTGAATGAGAAGAAAGAAAATCTTCAAAAACAATATAATTCTGAATTAACAAATATCGACAATTCATTTAATCTTGATGATTTAAGTAAATCAAAAGAATTAGCAGCAAATTTAAATAATGAGATTAACATTACCAGCAATAACATCAAAATTTTAGAAATAAATTCTTCTAAACTTGACACTGATATTAAAAAGTTAAATTTAGAAATCAATGTAGAAAAAGATGCTTTGAACCAATTGTCAATGAAAATTGTTTCATCACAAAAGGATTTGAATATAAAAAAAGATATTATAGAAGCTAAAGAATTAGAGCTAGAAAGATTATTAAACACTGATACAACAGATCTTGCTCAAACTAATCAAGAGTTAAATCAACAGCTTAAAGAGGTATCTCTTCAAAAAGATTTTATTGAAGCTCAATTTGAAAAATCTATTGATAAAGAAGTAGAGGCGTTAGAGAGGTATTATTCTGCGCTTGGCGATATTAATAGTGAAAACTATGACCAACAAGCTGTATTTGCAATGAGAGAAGTGGGTGTAATTTTAGATGCTGACCCAAGAAAAGCTAATGCATTTGAAATTGAAAAATATGCTACTTATGCAGGTCTTTCAAAGGATTTTATTCAAAGAGGTATTGATGCTGTAAATAATGACGATTGGGATACACAAAAAAAAATTGTTAAAGAAATTTCAAAAGCATTAGCAAAGAATCCTAATTTTGTTGTAGATGTTCCTACCGAAGCTGAATTAAATGTAATGATAGCAGAAGAGAAAGCTCTTATGCAAGCAGTCGAGATTGTAAAAAAAGGTGATGAAGCAAAAAGACAGATCGACTCAATAATAAATGAAAAAACTAAACCTTATCAGGAATTATCACAACTAAACAAAATTCAAATTCAATCTGCTGCTCTTCGGATAGATTCTAAAGGTTTATCAGTTGCTATGAATTTGTCTCCAGAGGCAAAATTAGTTAATGAGCAATATAATGAAATAATAAATAACAATAATGAATTCAAATCATTAAAAAAAGAAATAGCAGATAAACAAAATCTGTTAGCTGCATCTAAAGAAGAAACAAGAAAAATTGTTTCAGAATACGATGCAATTTACAGTGAAAGATTAGA
>CACLKK010000004.1 GCA_902607525.1 uncultured Pelagibacteraceae bacterium
TAAAACCAAAAGAACAGTCCATACTAATAGAGCAAAAAATTTTTCAGGGATTTGGTGGTGTAGCAAATTTACAAAAAAAAAGAAAAGGACAACAATTGGGAGAATTTAAACTCAAAAAAGTTGAACAAGAAATTTTATTAGATGCAGCAAAAGCTCATACAGAATTGTTATTAAACAAAAAGAAGGTAAATATTAATTTAATAAATGTAGATTTATTAGAAAGACAGGTTGAAACAGATCAAAATAGGCTTGAAAAGGGTGAAATAAGTTTAACAGATTTGGCACAATCAGAGTCTTCTTTAGCCGGAGCTACAGCTGCATTAATAGTAGCTCAAAATGACCTAGTTACCAGTAAGGCAAATTTTGAAAAAATAATAGGAAAAAAGTCAGCTACAAAAATTCAAGAAACAGAGGAAAGTAATTTAAATCTACCAGACAGCTTGGCTCAGGCTTACAAAATAGCTAATTTAGAAAATCCTGACTTGCAAATAGCAATCTTGGAATATGAGCAATCTAAATTAGATGTAACAATAGCAGGTTCAGAGCTTTCTCCGTCTGCCACACTTTCTTATAAAATTGCTGAACAGGATGATATTAGCACAACAACACAAGAAAGAACTCAGGAAACAGTAACAGCAACTGCATCCTGGCCACTATTTGCTGGAGGTAAAAATGCATTTAATTATAGAAAATTTCAAGAAATAAAAAATCAAAAAGAACTTTTACTTGAAGACCAAAAAAAAACAACAGAAACAGAAGTAGCTAATGCATGGTCTAGCTACCAATCTTCTAAAAGTGTATTAGATTCTATTAGATCACAAGTAAAAGCAGCAGAAATTGCAAATGAAGGAATTACCTTAGAATATGAATCTGGAAGCAGCAGAACCACTTTGGAAGTTATTCAGTCACGATCAATTTTGTTAAACTCAAGAATAAATTTAGCTAGCTCAGAAAGAAATTTTCTTATATCTGAATTTAATCTTTTATCGACAATAGGCCGACTCACTGCAAATCAGTTAAATTTAAATTCGAATTAGTGGATCCTAATATTATTTATTTTACAAAAAACCCTGATTTCAGCTGATTTAATTAACTATTGCTAAAAAGAACAAAATGTGTACATTTGTTTTCATGATTCGTTAGCTAAATTAAAAACAAAAAAAGGTAAAACATGACTAAAAATAACTTAAAAATAGTAAAATCAGGAAAAAATCAGGAAGTGGAAATTAAACAGAAAAACAAAGCTTTAGAAGCAGCTATTAGCCAAATAGATGAGAATTTTGGAAAAGGCTCGGTAATGAAACTAGGCCAAAAGGCGGCTATAAATGTTGAGGCCATATCAACGGGATCTTTAAGCCTAGATTTAGCTCTTGGAATTGGTGGTCTTCCTAAAGGAAGGGTTGTAGAAATTTATGGACCAGAATCATCTGGTAAAACTACCTTAGCTTTACAAGTTTTAGCTGAAGCACAAAAAACAGGTGGTATTTGTGCGTTTGTTGATGCAGAACATGCGTTAGATCCAGTATATGCAAAGAAATTAGGAGTTAAAACTGAAGAACTTTTAATATCTCAACCAGATACCGGTGAACAAGCTTTAGAAATAGCAGATACACTAATTAAATCAGGATCAGTTTCAGTTTTAGTAGTTGATTCAGTAGCGGCACTAACGCCCAGAGCAGAACTCGAAGGAGAAATGGGAGATCATCATGTGGGATTACAATCTCGATTGATGAGCCAAGCTCTAAGAAAACTAACTAGCTCTATAGCAAAAACTAATACGATGGTAATTTTTATAAATCAAATAAGAATGAAAATAGGAATTATGTTTGGTAATCCAGAAACAACATCTGGAGGAAATGCACTAAAATTTTATTCATCAGTAAGAATGGATATTAGAAGAATAGGGGCCATTAAAGATAAAGAACAAATTATTGGAAATTCTACTCGTGTAAAAGTGGTTAAAAATAAGGTATCCCCACCGTTTAAAGTTATAGAGTTTGATTTAATGTATGGAAAAGGAATTAGTAAATCAGGTGAACTAATAGACTTAGGAGCAAAAGCGGATGTAGTTGAAAAATCAGGTGCATGGTATGCCTACAAAGGCGAAAAAATTGGCCAAGGTAGAGAAAATGCAAAAATATATCTAGAACAAAATCCAAAAGTTGCTGCAGAAATTGAAATGGCAATAAGGACAAAAGCTGGTTTAATTTCAAAGAAAATTGAAGGCAATCCAACGGTTGAAAAAACAGATCCTAGTAAAAAAGATTAAATATTTAAATAGTTAGCTCTCTTAAGAAAGGTGTCTAAATAGGCACCTTTCTTCTCTTCTAGACATAATTCTAAAAAACTGTATTTAATAGATAAATGGCAGAAAAAACATTAAAAAATGTAAGAAAGTCATTTTTGAATTATTTTTCAAATAGAGGCCATCAAATTATAGAATCTAGCAATTTGGTGCCAGGAAACGATCCTACTTTAATGTTCACCAATTCCGGAATGGTGCAGTTCAAAAATGTTTTTACGGGTTTAGAAAAGCGTGATTATAAACGAGCTACCACTTCACAGAAATGTGTTAGAGCAGGAGGAAAACATAATGATTTAGAAAATGTGGGTTACACACCCAGACACCATACTTTTTTCGAAATGTTAGGAAATTTTTCTTTTGGAGATTACTTTAAGGATATCGCAATAGAATTAGCATGGAATTTAATAACCAAGGAATTTCAGATACCGAAAGATAGATTGTGCGTAAGTGTTTACTCAGAAGATAAAGAGGCTTTTGATCTATGGAAAAAAATTGCAGGCCTACCGGAAAGTAAAATTTATAAAATATCTACTAGTGATAATTTTTGGTCAATGGGTGACCTTGGGCCCTGCGGGCCTTGCTCAGAAATATTTTATGATCATGGAGAGCAGTTACAAGGAGGGCCTCCAGGAAGCAAAAATCAAGATGGTGACCGCTTTATAGAAATATGGAATTTAGTATTTATGCAATTTGAACAAATTTCTAAAGAAAAAAGAGTCAGTCTTCCAAAACCATCGGTAGATACAGGAATGGGTCTAGAAAGAATTTCAGCATTACTTCAGGGAACTCATGATAATTATGCTACAGATCATTTCAAAACTTTAATTAATGCCTCTTCAAATTTAACTAAAACCAAAGTTAGTAAGGAAAATATAGCTAGCCACAGAGTTATTGCAGATCATCTTAGAGCTAGTTCATTTTTAATTGCAGAAGGAGTCTTACCGTCTAATGAAGGAAGGGGTTATGTTTTAAGAAGAATAATGAGAAGAGGAATGAGACACGCTCATACATTGGGTAGCAAAGAAACAATTTTTTATAAAATGGTACCAACATTAATTAATGAAATGTCAGATTCCTATCCAGAATTAAAGAGAGCAGAACCTTTGATTACTGAGACATTAAAAACAGAAGAAGAAAAATTTTCTTCATTATTAAACAGAGGAATAGAAATTTTAAATGATAATTTAAATAAAGTGAAAAACAATTCTTTCCCTGGAGAAGTTGCTTTTAAATTATATGATACTTACGGTTTTCCACTAGATCTTACTGCTGATATTTTGAAAAACAAAAATATAAAAGTAGATAAAATAGGTTTTGAAAAAGAAATGGAAAAAAGTAAAAAATTAGCTAGAGCTAATTGGAAAGGATCTGGAGATAAATCTTTAGAGGAAAAATGGTTTAAAGTTAGAGAACAAATTAGTCCTACAGAATTTTTAGGTTATGAATTTGATAAACTTGAAGGAGTTGTACTTAAAATTTCAAAAGGTAAAGATTTTGTGAATGAAGCAAAAGCAGGCGATAAAATAGAGATAGTAACCAATCAAACACCATTTTATGCAGAGTCGGGAGGTCAAGTTGGTGATCAAGGTGTAATTTATTCTAATGATTGCAAAGTTGAAATAGAAGACACGCAAAAAAAAATGGGAGATCTTCATGTCCATTTTGGAAAAGTTAACAAAGGTTCTTTAAAAATTAATCAAAATGTAAATCTTGAAATTGATGTAAAAAGAAGAAACGATGCTAGAGCTTATCACTCAGCAACACATTTGCTTCACGAGGCTTTAAGAAGAACTTTAGGTAAACATGTTACTCAAAAAGGCTCTTTAGTTAGTCCGGAAAAACTTAGATTTGATTTTAGTCATAATAAACCTATTGAAAAAAATGAAATTGAAAAAATAGAAAAGTATGTGAATGACATGGTTAACACAGCAGCAGATGTTAAGACTAGGATTATGACACCTAAAGAAGCTGTCGAAAAAGGTGCTCTAGCTATGTTTGGCGAGAAATATGGAGATGAAGTTAGAGTTTTATCTATGGGTAAAGAAAATCGAGGCTATTTTTCTACTGAACTTTGCGGTGGTACTCATGTTAAAAATACAAAAGATATTGGAAAATTTAAAATAATAAACCAATCATCAATTTCAGCAGGAGTTAGAAGAGTGGAAGCTTTAAGGGAGCAGCAATTAGAAAATTATGAAAAATCTTTAGAAAAAAATAAATCTTTAAAAAATAAATCTTTAAAAGATGAGATAGAATCAATCAAAAAAGAATTATTAAAATATAATGTTAAACCTGATTACAAAGAGGACCTAGAGTTACTTGAAAATATTAAAAATTTAAATAAACAATTAGATAAAATTAAAATTCAAATTATAATTAAGGACAAAAATAAGAATGTTATTAAAGATAAAAAAGTAGGCTCCTTTACTTTAAGGTATCAAGTTCTAACTGATTTTCCTCCAAAGGAACTGAGAAACGTAGTAGATCAAAGTAAAAAAGATATTAAGAAAGGTGTTGTCGTTGGATTTTCTACATTTGAAGGTAAAGTTGGAGTTGCGGTTGGGGTAACTAATGAATTAACAAAAAAATATGATGCAGTATCACTTGTAAAAATTGCTTCAGAAGTCCTTGGTGGAAAAGGCGGAGGTGGAAGAAAAGATTTTGCACAAGCTGGTGGCGCAAATAAAGATAAAATTCAAGAGGCTTTTAATGCTTTAAATAAAAAAGTTAATTAAGACTTTTTTTTAAATTAGAATCTATGGATTCTAAAAATTCATTTGTAGTTAAATATTTTTGATTTTTACCAACTAATCTAGCTAAATCTTTAGTCATAAAACCATCTTCAACCGTCTGTACACAAACCTTTTCTAAAGTTTTTACAAATTTTTTTAAGTCTTCATTGTTATCCAATTTACCACGATGATAAAGACCTCTTGCCCAAGCAAAGATTGAAGCAATTGGGTTTGTTGAAGTTTCTTTACCTTGTTGATGTAATCTGTAGTGCCTTGTTACTGTGCCATGTGCGGCTTCAGATTCTATAGTTTTACCATCTGGTGACATCAAAACACTTGTCATGAGACCTAATGATCCAAATCCTTGCGCTATTGTATCTGATTGAACATCACCATCGTAATTTTTACATGCCCAAATGTAATTACCATTCCATTTCATTGCGCATGCAACCATATCGTCTATAAGCCTATGTTCATAAGTTATCATTCTATCCTTAAATTTTTTTTCAAATTCTTTTTCATAAATTTCTTGAAATAAATCTTTAAATCTACCATCGTATTTTTTTAAAATTGTGTTTTTTGTAGAAAGATAAACTGGCCATTTTCTATTTAATCCATAGTTCATACAAGCTCTTGCAAAATCTTTAATGGATTGATCTAGGTTGTACATTGATAAAGCAATCCCGGGTCCACTAAAATTAAAAACTTCAAACTCTTTTTTTTGTTTTCCATCTTCTGAAGTCCATTTTATTTCTAACTTTCCTTTTCCTGGAACTTTGAAATCTGTAGCTCTGTATTGATCTCCAAAGGCATGTCTTCCTATGACAATTGGATTAGTCCAGCTAGGAACTAGTTTCGGGATATTTTTACAAATTATTGGTTCACGAAATACAGTGCCCCCTAAAATATTCCTTATTGTCCCATTAGGAGATTTCCACATCTTTTTTAATTTAAACTCTTTTACACGATTTTCGTCAGGAGTAATTGTTGCACACTTAATACCTACCCCTACTTTTTTTATAGCATTAGCGCATTCAATTGTTATTTTATCTGATGTTTTATCTCTATTCTCTATACTCAGGTCATAATACTGTATGCCGATGTCTATATAGGGAAGAATTAGCTTCTTTTTGATAAAGCTCCATATTATTCTTGTCATTTCGTCGCCATCTAACTCGACAACGGGGTTTTTTACTTTAATTTTAGCCATTAATATTTGTTTTTATTAATTGAATTAAATTCTTAAATATACATATTAGCTTAAAATTAAAAAGAGTTTAAATTATGTTTAATTTTATTGTACAGAAACTTCATAAAGAAGGTTACAGATTTGTAGCTATAGCTGCCGTTATCACATTTATTCTTTTGTTAATTAATAATTATTTAGGATTGATTGGCTTAGTAATCACAATTTGGGTCTATTATTTTTTTAGAGATCCAGACAGATTTCCAATTAAAGATGAAAATTATTTGCTTAGTCCCGCAGACGGGAAAATAACACAAATTATGGAAATGGAAGGACCAAAGGAATTAGGCTTAGAAGGAAAAAAATATACTAGAATAAGTGTATTTATGGATGTGCTTTGTTGCCATGTTAATAGATTTCCTTACACTGGAACGGTTGATAAAATATTTTATAAAGCTGGGAAATTTATAAATGCAACGCTTGATAAAGCCAGTGAAGATAATGAGAGAAATTATGTAAAAATAAAAAATTCAAATGGAGATGAAATAGTTGTGGTGCAAATAGCAGGAATGATAGCAAGAAGGATTGTTTGTGACGTAAAAGAAGGAGATACACTCAATCAAGGAGATAGATTTGGAATGATTAGATTTGGTAGCAGGGTAGATATATATTTTCAAAATTATAATTTGTTAGCTCGGAAAGGTCAAAATACTGTAGCTGGAGAAACTTTATTAGCTAAAAAAAATTAATATTATGTTAGAAAGTAAAAAAGAATTTAAACTTATCCCAAAAAAAACTCCTAGATCACTTCTTCCAAACACCCTTACTATTTTTGGAGTTTGTTTAGGACTAAGTTCAATAAAATTTGCACTTGATACAAATTATGGTATGGCAATAATTGCAATTGGGTTTGCTGCCATTCTAGATACCTTAGATGGTAGAGTAGCGCGCTTAATAAAAGGAACTTCAAAAGTTGGCAAAGAATTAGATTCTCTTACAGATGTTATTAGTTTTGGAGTTGCACCAAGCTTTATAATGTATTTTTGGGCTTTAAATGAAGTAGGAAAATTTGGATGGATGTTCGTTTTAATTTATACAGTATGTTGTGCTCTTCGCTTAGCTAGATTTAATCTAACAGTAATCGAAGAAAATGAGACTTGGAAGGTTAATTTTTTTGAAGGTGTTCCATCACCTGCAGCTGCTGGTCTAGTACTGCTTCCACTAATATTAAATTTAAGTGGGATAATTAAATTTGAAAACTATGCTGTTTTAAGTTCAATAGCAATTTTGCTAACATCCATTTTAATGGTTAGTAAAATACCTACATATTCTTTAAAAAGAATTTTGATTCCACGAAATTTTGCTATTTTTTTACTACTAGGTATTGGAATTTATATAAGTCTTTTAATTTTTTACACTTTTGAGACATTATTTTTTACTGGTATAATTTATTTGTTACTAATACCAATAAGTTTTTTTCACTATAGAAATAAAAATAAAAAAACATCTATAACATCAAAAGAAGAACAAGAAGAAGATGAAGATGTGTTGTAAATTATAAAATACTTGACAAAAAATAAAATTTCAAAAAATTGGTTAATAAAGAAAAAAAAAGATCCTTTTTTTAAGCTTTCAAAGATTAAAGGATTTAGATCTAGATCGGCTTTTAAATTAATAGAAATGAATAAAAAGTTTAAGTTTTTAAAAGAAAATTCATTGTTACTAGATTTAGGATCTTTTCCAGGAGGATGGTCTCAGGTAGCAAGCAAAGAAATTACAAAAGGCAAGATATTATCAATAGATATAAAATTTATGGAAAAGATTGATAAAGTTGATTTTATAAAAGGTGACTTTCTCCAAGACAATATTTTCGAAAAAATAATTTTTTATTTTAATAGTAAAGTAGATGTAGTCTTATCTGACATGGCTGCAAATACCACTGGAAACAAAACATTAGATTCTTATAGAACCGGAGAACTATGTTTAGGCGCAATGGATCTAGCAACAAAAATTCTATCAAAAGATGGAGTTTTTTTGTCAAAAGCTTTTATGGGCACAATATTTAATGAGATTAATGAAAGTGCGAAAAAAAACTTTAGAAAAGTTGTTAAATACAAACCAATATCTAGCAAAAAAGAATCAAAAGAAATTTATATTTATTGCCAAGGAATTTTAAATATATGATACATAATAAAATAAAAACTGGACAATGAAAAAAAGTTATTTTTTTATAAAAGCGCTTGTTATATTTTTTCTCTGTAACTCAATTGGGACAGCAAAAGAGTCTTCTTATTTCATCAAGGGAAAAAAATTCTTTGAAAAGAAAGAATTTGATAAATCAAAAATTTTATTTGAAAGAGATTTAGTTTTTAATCCAAAAAGTGAAAAATCTTATCTTTTTCTTGCAAAAATTTTTGAAAAGGATGAAAACGACGAGGAACAAGAGCATAATTTAAATAATGTTCTTCTGTTAAATCCCATAAATGATGAAGCAATATATATGCTTGCACTTATGAAAATTAAACAATCCGATTACAATGAAGCAAAAAAATTAATTAATAAATTCAGTTTGGTTTGCAAATCTTTCTGCTCAAAAAAAAAAGAAATTGAAGAGAAATTAAAAAAGTTGACTCCAGAAAATGCAAAAAATAACAATTAAAAAAATTTTAAATAAAAAAAATAAGTCTCCAATAGCTTGTTTAACCGCATATTCAAAAAATACAGCTCAAGTAGCAGATAAATATTGTGACATAATTTTGGTTGGAGACTCTTTAGGTATGGTTCTATACGGAATGAAAACAACAAGAGATGTTAAAATTGAAACAATGATCCTTCATGCTAAAGCTGTAAAAAAATCTACAAAGAAAAGTTTAGTAGTTTTTGATATGCCTTACAAAACATATCCAAATAAACTTGCTGCATATAAAAATGCTAAAAAAGTAATTAAGCTTACCAAATGTGATGCTGTTAAATTAGAAGGGGGAACTAAAATTGTAAATATAATTAAATATTTAGTTAAAAGAAAAATTCCTGTAATGGGACATATTGGACTTTTACCTCAAACTTCAAAAAAATTTAAAGTCAAAGGAAAAAATTCAATTCAAAAAAATAAAATTTTAAAAGATGCATTAGCTGTATCAAAATCTGGAGCCTTTGCAATTGTAGTTGAATGTGTTGTGGAAAATTTAGCTAAAACTATTACTAGAAAAGTTCTTATTCCAACAATTGGGATAGGAGCTTCTAAATATTGTGATGGTCAAATACTAGTTACAGAGGATATGTTAGGATTAAATGATGTTTCACCAAAGTTTGTGAAGAAATATGTAAATTTGAATAAAATTGTGGAAAAATCTATAAAAAATTATGTAAAAGATGTGAAGATGAAAAGATTTCCATCCACAAAATATGCGTATAAATAATAAACAATATAGAATTTAGATGGCAGATAATTTATTTGAAGCTCGGTATGATTTAACAAAGAAATCGAAATTTAGAAGATTTTATGAATCTAATAAAATTTTGATTTATCTTTTACTTTTATTATTGGTAATTTTATTTGGATCGATAAGTTATTTTTTAGATAATAAAGAAAAAAAAAGAATTGCTTTATCAGAAAATTATGTTCAATCAAAAATCTATCTTGAAAACGAGAATAAAGAAAAAGCTATTAATTTATTAAAAGATATAATTTTTGCTAACGATCCAACTTATTCAACTTTATCTTTGTTTATGATTTTAAATCAAAATTTAATTAATGATAATAATGAAATATCAAATTTATTTGATCATTTATTATCAAATAACAAATACGATAAGGAGATTAGAAATTTGCTGGTTTATAAAAAAGCTTTATATAACTCAAATTACATGAGTGAATCTGAGCTATTAGAAGAAATAAAATCACTAGTAAATAAAGAATCTATTTGGACGCCTTATGCATTACTATTGGCAGGTGATTACTTTATGTCAAAAAAAGAATATAGTAAGGCTAAAGATTTTTATATAGAGATTTTATCAATAAATAATTTAGAAAAAGATATATACGATCAAGCAAAATACCAACTAAAATATATTGCTAATGTTCAATAAAAAAAAATTAATTTTTTTTTTAATACTACTATCATTAAACAACTGTTCCTTTGATAACAAGACGGGCATATGGAGTGATAGTGAAAAGGAAAAAATAAGAATTTCTGAATTAGAGAAAAAACAAAAAGAGATAATTGATGTAGAAATAGTTTATTCCTCAGATAGTATTTTTAAAAATGAAAAAAAATTAAGCAAAAGTATTATTTTATCTGAACCAAAGAATTACCAAGAATGGGGCATGACTAGCTTAAATTTAGAAAATTTTATTGGAAACATCTATTTATCTGGAATTGATAATGTTTTTTTAAAAAAAAAAATTGGTAAAGATAAATTTTCTGCACATAATGCAATGACACCTCTTTTAGTTTTTGACAATAATATTATTTTATCTGATGACAAGGGTACAATTTTTAATATTACTAAAAGAGGAAAAGTAAACTGGAAAAAAAATGTATATAAAAAGGTGTATAAAAGAATACACAAAAGTTTAGTTTTTTCTATAAGTGAAAATAATATTTATGTAGCTGATAATATTGGTTTTATTTATTCTATTGATATATCTAATGGAAATGTTCTTTGGATAAAAAATTATGCTGTTCCAATAAAATCTAATATGAAAATTTTTAATAATAAAATTTTTTTAATAGATCAAGACAATAAAATTTTATGTTTTAGTACAAAAGATGGTTCTTTAATTTGGGACTTTCTTTCAATTTCATCTTTTATAAAATCGCAAAATCTTCTTTCTTTGGCGGTGTCAAAGGATGGGCATTTATTTGCTATAACATCATCAGCAGATGTATATAAAATTAAAGTTGATACGGGGCAAATTATTTGGTCAAGAAATTCTGCTGAGTCACTATATGCTGATTCTACAGATTTTTTTAACTCATCGGAAATTGTATTAAATGATGATGATGTTATTTTTTCATCGAGTTTTACGATGTATTCATATGATTCAAATACAGGAATTACAAATTGGAAAAATGATATTAATTCTGTAGCGACACCAATTGTAGATGGAGATAATATCTTCATTGTAACAAAAAATGGATATTTTGCTATTTTAAATAAAAATTCAGGAAAAATAAATTCTTCAGTAAATATTTTAAAAGTTTTAAAAAGAAAGAAACGGCAAACTAAAGTTACAGGTTTTATTATGGGATCTGGTAAAATTTACTCTATAACTTCTAATGGTTTCATAATAGTTAGTTCAGCAAATACAGGCAAAGTTGAGTATTTCAAAAAAATAGGTGAACAGAATATATCACCACCAATTATAAATAATGGAGAATTATTTATTTTAATGAAAAGTTCGAAAATTATTGGATTAAATTAATCGTGCAAACTAAATCTTTTTGCATAAAATGTTCTAAATAACCAATATAAAATTAATCCTATTGGACCTGTAAAATAAACGATAATTAAACTTATCCCTGTAAGTTTACGTGGGATGTTATATTTAAATGCATCTCTAGATATCCAGGATGCAAGAAAAAGATTTAATGCTACAAAATGAATCCAAAAAACCAATAAAAAACTTTCAGTAGCAAAAATTGTATAAAGGTTATCAAGATTTAAATATAATTTAAAAATATCAGATACTGGATCATCTAATAAAAATGCTTGGTATATAATGTATGCATACACAACTCCCAAAATAAGAGGCATAATTACAGAATTTACAAAAAACTGCGTAATTTTTGAGTTTGGAATAATAATAAGTAAAAGCCAAAAAGGTAGAACAGCAAAATTTACCCACAAATATATATTTTCAAAAGTTAAATATTCTTCAAATTGAATTAGCATAATAATATAAAATTATAATATAATATATTAAAATCATGAATCCTATTAAAAATAAAAAAAATTTAGAAACAAAGATTGAGGAAATTAGAAATTTTGCTTATGTTTATATTGAAAAATATAGCCCTTCTAAACAACAGTTAAGAACATATTTATTTAAGAAGCTTATTAAAATACAACAAAAAACATCAAGCAAGAAAGAAATTTTCGACTTGATCGATTCAGTGATTAATTCATTGGTTGATCAAAAATTTTTAAATGACAAATATTATTCTGATGCTAAATCAAAAGCATTCTATAGAAAAGGTTATTCGTTAAATAAAATTAGATACAGTTTAATAAAAAAAGGGATAGATCAAAAATATATTCAAGATAGCATTTCTAAAATTAAAGAAAATGAATCTGATCCTGATTTTTTTTCAGCTATTAGGATTTGTAAAAAAAAAAGGATTGGTCCAAACAGAGAAGAAAATAATAGGTCTTTATTTTATAAAAAAGATATTGGAATATTAGCAAGATCTGGCTTTAGTTACGAAACATCGAAAAAAGTTTTGGATATTCCAAAAGAAGAATTTATCAAATTTTGCAAAATGTTATAATAAATTCATTTTTTTTATTTTTTTTTATTATTTTTTGATAAATAATAATCTAATTGATTTTTTAATTTTCTTTTAACGTATAAAAAAAATAAAATCCCAAAAACTGCAACTGAAAAAACAATAATTAGTATTGTTTTAAGCATTTTAAATAATTATTGATAATAGATGAATTGTTTTTTAGGGAGAAGTAGTTTTGTTTTCTAAATTTTTCGGTAGATATGTTGATTGTAGTACTTCTTTTGTTATTGAATCATAAGCATGCTGTCCAATCGTTTTTCCTGTACTTTTTTTAACCATGTAACTGGCTCCAGTTGTTACACCAGATTGTATAATTGATGCCGTGCTAAATCCCGATGCCGCTGGTCCTATTAAAGCCATAGGCGCCATAAAACATCCAGATAACATTACTCCAAGCGTTGCTATTATGAGCAATCTTTTAATCATCGAATCCCCTCGTTTTTTTATTAAGTCTATATATCTTTTAATGTTAGATAAAGAATTATTAATGTGTGTAATAAATTAATAATACAACTTAGAGTAGAAAGTTAATTATTTAATTTTTGTGATCTTTTAGCAATAATTGGCAAATTTTTATAATTTTCTTTACCATAAAAAAACTCTTTTTCATCAAATGAAGTCATGGATCCGCCTGCATGGAATAATATTGCATGGCCTGCTGCAATATCCCATTCAAAAGCCCTGGCATTAGCAGCATAAATATCGGCTTCACCAGAGGCTATAATACAAAACTTTAGAGAGCTTGACATTTTAATGGTTTTCGAAACTTGGTTTTCTTTGTAAATCTTCCAAACTTCTTCTGGAGTTTTTCCCGAGTTTTCTAATCCAATTATTTCGTTTTTATTTTTTTTTTCACAAGTTAATTTTACTGTTTTTCCACTATTAATTTCAAAAGCAAGATTTTTTCCATAAGAATAGAATAATCTATCTTTTGCAGGCGCATATATAATGCCAATGGAAGGTTTAAAATCAACTATTAAAGCTGCATTTATAGTATATTCATCTCTTTTCTTTATATAGTCCTTGGTTCCATCTATTGGATCAATTAACCAAAAAGTATTGCTCTCATTTTTAATATTTAGATCAACCGTCTCTTCAGAAATGATAGGTATATCAAGAGTTAATTTTTTAATTTTTTCTCTTAATATTTTATCTACAGCTAAATCTCCATCAGTTACAGGCGATTTGTCAGCTTTAATTGTGATTTTAACTCCCTTCTTACTTATTTCTTTAGCAATTTTGCCTGCTTCTAAAAAAGGGTCTATTAGATCTTCTGTTATTTTTTTTAAATTCAAATTAATCAATTTTTTTAATTCTTTCTAAAAGAACTTCCTTACTATTTATAACCTTCTTTCCTACATTTTCAAAATTTACTGTTACCTTATTTTTAATAATTGACTGGATTTGTCCCATTCCCCAATCCTTATTTTTGGGGTTAATTACAAAATCACCAGGTTCATAATTCAAAAACATTTGTGGAAAATTTGCATTTTATATAATAAAACAATTACATTAATTTATGAACATCTCAGTACAAAAAATTAACTCTTTGGGCATAGAAAAGCAACCTAAAGATACAAAAGTAGTAGTGGCAATGTCAGGTGGTGTAGATTCATCTACTGTGGCAGGCTTAATGAAAAAAGAAGGATATGAAGTAATTGGGGTTACTCTTAAACTCTATGATGATACTAAAAAATCAAAGGAAAGCAGACAATGCTGTGCTGGTCAAGATATATTAGACGCTAAAAGAGTTTCGCAACAATTAAATATTCAACATAGAATTTTATATTATCAAAAAAATTTTAAGAGAGATGTTATTGAATCTTTTATTGATAGTTATGTTGCAGGAGAAACACCAATACCATGTGTACAGTGTAATCAAACCGTTAAATTCAGAGATTTATATGATTACGCCAAGGAATTAAAAGCTGATGCTTTAATAACAGGACACTATGTTAGTAGAATTCAAAAAAATGGTAAAGCTGAACTATATAGAGCTGCAGATTTAAAAAGAGATCAAAGTTATTTTCTTTTCGCAACAACTCAAAAACAGCTAGATTTTTTAAGGTTTCCTTTAGGAAAAATGGATAAAAATGAAACACGTAAAGTTGCTTTACAACTTAATTTAAATGTTGCTGATAAACCAGATAGTCAAGATATATGTTTTGTTCCAGGTGGTAATTATGCTGCAGTAATTAAAAAATATAGGCCAAAATCTTTTAAAACTGGTGATATTTTAAATATTAATGGAGATGTAATAGGAAAACACGAGGGTATAATCAATTATACAGTTGGTCAAAGAAAAGGAATTAAAGTCCCTCATAGCGAACCTCTTTATGTCGTGGATATTGATGCGGTACAAAATAAAGTTGTAGTGGGAACAAGAGAGGCTTTATCTATTAAAAAAATATATCTAAAAGATTTAAATTTACTAAGTGATGTAGAAAAATATAACGAAAATTTATTTATAAAAGTAAGATCTACTGGAAAATTAATTAAAGCAAAAATAAAATTAGAAAATACTCAAGCAGAAGTAGTTTTAGAAGAAAATGAATTAGGAATATCACCGGGACAAGCATGTGTTTTTTATTCAAAAGATAGAATTGGGGATAAAGTTTTAGGTGGAGGCTGGATAACCAAAACATCCAACAAATATTTATCCACATGATCAACAGGCAATTTCTTTAAATTAATTTTATCAACTAATTAGTGATTTAAATTTTTTGTTCACTATGATTAAATGATAAGTGACTTAAGAGGCAACTCTTAACTGGCCAGGTAAGGAAAGACCGAGAGGTTCAAGCTCACCGGGCAGAAAACCCTGCAGAGTAGCGCTTAACATAGTAGGGTGGCGGGTTCGACGGTAGCGCATACAACGGCGAACCAAAAATTAAAAGTTCTAGCATGAAAGTGTTAGAACTTTTGGTTTTTTAGGGCCTTTTTTTCCAAAATAAAAAAGTTAATAGATAAAAAAGAACTATCCCAACAAAATAATTCCATTCCAAAGCATGTTTAAAATGAGTGTTTCCGGATGAAGTTAAAATAGGCAATGAGGCCAAAGCAACAATAATTAATAAAGAGACTAAAATTATTTTTAAAATAAGTACTTTATTATTTATTATTTCAGAAATTTTATTTTTAATTTTAAATAAGGAAATTACTAATAAAGTTTGAGCAACAATTTCAAATATAATAAATCCGAGAAGTACAAACCTTCTGAAAAGTTTATATAAATCATACTCAAAATTGATACCTAAAAAAATTGAATGCGCAATTAAAAATATAGCAGACAAAACACCAAAAGTTAAAAAACCTTTATTTTTTTCGGATTCATTATTAATTTTTTTTATTACAGTATTATTTGCATACCAGTATTTTATTAAAAGAATAGCGGTAATTATCATAACAGGTTTAAATAAAAGGTAGGCAGGGTATGTTCTTGCTGTTCTGCTTATTGATACAGATCCATCAACATAAGGTATGGTAAATCCAGTTCTACCTATTTGATCTACAACAAATATTGTATTTTCAAAAAGATGATAATTAACTGAAATAAATAAGCACAAATTTAAAACCGTTATAGGCAGTATAAAAATCCAGATACTTATCTTTCTTATTTTACTTATTTTTTCCACTTATTAACTTTTATTTTCTTTTGTTTCTTTTACGAGCTCTTCTTTTTTTAGAGCCCATTTTTCTACGGCCTCTATGTTTTTTTGGATATCCCATATAAATTCTCCTATTAAATTAATTTAATTGATTTTATTCAGTGGATATAGCATTCTCCTATTTTGTTATCAAATATTTTATGCCAAAATCAGTTAAAACATATTTAAAAACTGCTGCTAAAGATTATAGATCGAGGTCAGTTAACCCACCTGTAGTACGCGCATCTACAATTTTATTTAAAACAATGCAGGAGTTAAGAAAACACCAAAAAGATATAGCAAAAAAAAAGGACGTTGAATTTTGGGATTACGGAAGACAAGGAACACAAACTACAGTTCAATTACAAAAATTACTTAGAGGATTGGAAGAAGCCTATCAAGTATTTTTAACCCCAACAGGTTTTGCAGCAGTTGCTTTATCAATAATGAGTATATGTAGACCAGGAGATGAAATATTAATTTCTGATGGAGTTTACAGACCAACACAAAAAATTACAGATGATTTGCTTAAAGAATTCAAAATAAAAGCTGTTTGGTATAATCCAAATAATTTTGAAGATTTTAAAAAAAAAATAACAAGAAGAACAAAACTTATTTATGTTGAGAATCCTGGAAGTAATACTTTTGAAATGAATGATTTGGGAAAAATAGTTTCTTTGGCAAAAAGTAAAAATATATTTACAGCGATTGATAATACTTGGGCAACAGCATATTTTTTTAAACCTTTAAAATTAGGTTTTGATATATCAATTACATCTGCAACTAAATATTATTCTGGACATTCTGATGTTATGGCTGGAACTGTTGCTGTTAATAAAAATGCTTATGATAAAGTTTGGTGGTACAACCACGTGTCAGGTTACAGATTGTCAGCTGATGATGCTTATTTAGTTATAAGAGGTTTAAGGACTTTAGATATAAGATTAGAAAAACATCAAGAAAATGCAAAAAAAATTATTAATTTTTTAAAAAATCATAAAAAAATATATAAAATATTATATCCTTACAAAACCTCATCAAGGGAATTTAAACTATTAAAAAAATATTATTCAGGAGCTTCTGGTTTATTAAGTGTAATAATAAAAAGTAAAAGTAAAAATTCAGTATACAAATTTGTTAATTCATTAGAACTATTCGGTATTGGCTATAGCTGGGGTGGCTTTGAAAGCCTCGCTGTTTATACTGACCCAGTAGAATTAGGAGTAAGGCGCTACTTTAAATTGGAAAAAAATGAGCATCTGGTTCGTTTACATATCGGTCTTGAAGATCCAAAAGATTTAATTGAAGATTTAAAAAAGTCTTTAAAATTCATCAAATGATTAAAGAAAAGTTTTTTCCAAGTAACACAGCTCTTTTTACACTTATTTCAGCATGTCTAATAGTTGCGGTATTTATGGGACTCCGTATGGTCTTTGGATTATTTACGGATTTTTTTGTTGAAGACTTACAGTGTACAGTTACTGAGTTTGGGTTGGCAATCGGTTTACAAATGTTGATGTGGGGTATGTTCGCACCAATCTTTGGAGCGTTAGCAGACAAAATTGGAAGTGCAAAAGTAACAATAATCGCAGCTGGTTTTGTAGGACTAGGAATTTATTTGCTTTATTCAGGACCAAATACAGGAATATTTTTTCAAATTAACCTTGGTTTATTAATTGGAATTGGTTTAGGTGGAACGGCAATAAGTGTTCAGATTGGAGCGGTAGGAAAACATTTCCCAAATAAAACTAGAGGTATGGCTATAGGAATTGTAGTCGCTATGGCATCTATAGGTTATTTTTTTTCTCCTATATACACAAAATTTGCTTTATCCACTTTTGGCTGGGAAAAAACACTAAACACATATTTGTACTTTGTTTTATTTGGAATAATTGCAGCAATGTTTCTACGCGAAGTTAAGAAAGAAAAGAATATAAATAACAACAGTCAAACAGATAATCAAACACTTGTAGAAGCTTTAAAAGAAGCATTGAACCACAAAGGCTTTATACTTTTAACACTTGGTTTTTTTGTATGCGGCTTTAATATAACTTTAGTTTCAGCACACATACCTATGTACATTCAAGAACGTGGCTTTGAAATATGGACTGCTGCTGCGATATTATCTTTGATAGGTCTTTTTAATGTTTTTGGAACATTAACATTTGGTTATTTATCAGGAAAGTATAGTAAAAAAATATTATTAAGCATTTTATATTTTGCACGTGGAATTGTACTAATTTTGTTTCTAATTCTTCCTACATCAACCTACGTAGCAATAGGTTTTGGAGTGCTCTATGGATTTCTTTGGTTAGCAACTATTCCACCAACAAATGGTGTTATTTCTCAAATTTTTGGAACAAAATATTTAGCAACTTTATATGGAATAGTTTTCTTTAGTCATCAAATTGGATCTTTTTTAGGTGCTTATTTAGGTGGATATTTTTATGATCAATATGGATCATTTGATTATGCTTGGTATCTATCAATAGTACTTTCCTTTTTTGCAGCATTAGTACATTTGCCAATAGATGAGAGACCACTACCTAGACTTGCTACAGTATAAAAACTAAAGTATATAAATTTTATGAAAAAAATACTTGTTATGGGCTTACCAGGTTCTGGTAAAACTACTTTAGCATCAGAATTAGTTCCGTTACTAAAAGCAAAATGGATTAACAATGATAAAGTAAGAAAAGCTGCTAACGATTGGGATTTTTCTGAAACCGGAAGAACACGACAGGCAAAACGCATGTCAGATTTAGCTGATAAATATAAAAAGGAGGGAAGTTATGTCGTTTGTGATTTTATTTGTCCAACTCCTGAATCAAGAAAATTATTTAATGCAGATATTACCATTTGGGTTGATACAATTAAAAAAGGCAGATTTGATGATACAAATGCAATGTTTGTGAAACCTGAAAAATTTGATTTCCATGTAACTTCCCAAGATGCTAAAGTTTGGGCAGCTCAAATAGCAGAGAAAATAAAATAATGTCATACGAGTGGGATAACAAAAAACCAACAGCACAAATGCTAGGTAGATGGCAACCTTTTCACGATGGTCATTATGCACTCTTTGAAGAAATAATTAAAAAAACTGGACAAGTTTGTATTCAAGTTAGAGATGTACAAGGTGTTGATGATAACCCTTTCGATTTTGAGTCAGTTAAAAAAAATATAGAAGAGATATTAAATCCAAAATATAAGAATAGATTTAAGATTATGTTGGTTCCTAATATCACCAATATTAGCTATGGAAGAGGAGTTGGGTATAAAATTGAAGAAGTTGTTCTTCCTGAAAAAATTCAGCAAATCTCAGCAACAAAAATTAGAGCAAAAATGAGAAAAGACGGAAAACTAAAATAGGTAATTACAACTTAAAGTTGATAAAAATTTTCCTATTGGACTTTAATCCTTCTTGATTAAATAGTGGAAAAGGATAATGATCTGTTAAAATAAATATGGAGGCTACTATGTTTTCAAAAGAACTAAATGCAAAACTAGACAAATATCATCTACTTAACCATCCTTTTTATAAGGCATGGAATGAAGGTAAATTGACTAGAGAAATAATAAAGGATTATGCTGAGCAGTATTACCAACATGTAAAGGCATTTCCACGTTATATAAGCGCAACGCACTCATTATGTGAAGATTTAGATAAAAGAAAAATTTTACTAGAAAATCTTCAGGATGAAGAGAAAGATGGAGCAGACCATCCAAAACTTTGGAAAAATTTTGCAGTTGCTATTGGAGCTGATAGTAAAAAGATTGAAGATGTGAAGAAAGAAAAATTTACTTCAGAATTGATCGATAATTTTTTTAAAAATGGTAGATCAAGTTATGCTGAAGGCTTAGCATCTCTTTACACTTACGAAAGACAAATTCCAGAAATTGCTGAAACAAAAATTAGAGGCTTAAAAAATCATTATGGAGTTACTTCAAAAGAGGGACTTGAATTTTTTGAAGTTCATAAAGCTGCTGATGTTTATCATAGAGAGGCCTGTGAAAAATTGCTTGATGGTTTGTCACCTGATGAACAAAAAAAAGCAGAAGATTCAGCTCTATCTACAGCTAAGTATCTGTGGAACTTTTTGTCAGGTATTGCTGAAAAGCATAATTTACCGCGACAGGTTGCTGCTTAATCAAACAGGAATTTTAATTTATAAATTATAGATGGTTCTTTTTAGAACCGTCTATAATTGTTTTTAAATAGGAGAAAAGCTTTTGATTGCTACAAATCCATTTTCAACACTTTCTGAAACCATACCAGCTATTGCAATGCAAAGTTTTGTTATTGTTATGGGAGTGTTAGTAGTCATAGGAACTTTAGTAGATATAATTCATAAAAAAAATGTAAAATATTTTTTTGAAAACGCTAAGAAAGCTAAAAAATCAGCAAAAAAAATACTTACTACAAGTGAAAGAACTTCAGTAATTATTAAAACAATAGCTAGTGATATAGCAACTACATCAGAACTCGGAGCAGGCAAAAGGAGAGTAGCTCATCTTCTTGGTATGTATGGAACTATTTTATTTTGGATTGGTTCTGTTGTAATGATTTTTTGTTATGCTTCACTAAATTCAAATACTCCATCAATATGGCCAATCATGTGGCATGTTGGTGCTATAATGACTGTTTTAGGAGGATCTTGGTTTTGGTTTTTCCTAAGAGTAGATGTTTATTCGGAAGCTCAACCTTGGTATAGAATTATACAAGCAGACCTATTCGTATTAGCACTTCTTGCTTCTTCTTTATTTGGTTTAATTTGGTCATTTTTACAATCATTAAATTTAAATGATAGATGGGACGATAAGGTATTTTTAATTTTATTTATTATATCTAATCTTGTTTTATTTGGTGGCGTATATTGGTCCAAGTTTGCGCATATGTTTTATAAACCAGGGGCAGCACTTCAAAAAAACTTAGCAGAAGCAGATGGTTCAAGAGATAACATGCCACCACCAGCCGATGCGCCAGAAAAATTTGGCTTGGGTATTAAGCGTGAGGCACCAAAGCACTATTAATATGTATATAAATTATATAAATAGAAAGCAGAAATAATTATGTCGACTTTTGTATATATGACTCGTTGCGATGGATGTGGACACTGCGTTGATATTTGTCCGTCTGATATTATGCATATTGATGAAACTATAAGAAGAGCCAAAAATATAGAACCTAATTTTTGCTGGGAATGCTATTCATGTGTAAAAGCATGTCCAAATCATGCAATTGATGTTCGTGGGTATGCAGATTTTGCTCCGATGGGTCACAGTGTAAGAGTTAGAAGAGAAGAAGAAAAAGGAACTATCTCTTGGAAAATAAAATTTAGAAACGGAACAGAAAAAGATTTTGTTTCTCCAATAACAACAAAACCATGGGGGAAATTTATTCCAAAACTTGCTGAAGGCGACAAACCAAACCAAGGAGAAATTAAATCCCAAATTCTTTATTCTGAACCTCAAGGTTTGAATACTAAAAAAGATTTACCAACAATTGATAAAAATTCATTTAAAAAAGGAGTTTATTATTAATGCCAAAACGTAAAACTCACCATGAAGAATGCGATATACTTGTAGTAGGTGGTGGAATGGCAGGAACCGGTGCTACATTTGAAGCGAGACACTGGGGGAGAGATCTAAAAATTATTTGTGTTGAAAAAGCAAACATTGATCGAAGCGGAGCAGTTGCTCAAGGTCTTTATGCAATTAACTGCTATATGGGCATGCAGTGGAATGAAAATCAACCCGAAGATCATGTACGTTACGCTCGTAACGACTTAATGGGATTAGTAAGAGAGGATCTTGGTTATGATATGGCTCGCCATGTGGATTCAACAGTTCACATGTTTGACGAATGGGGTTTGCCTATGATGAAGAATCCAAAAACTGGACGATATCAAAGAGAAGGTAAATGGCAAATAATGATTCATGGTGAAAGTTATAAACCTATAGTGGCTGAAGCTGCTAAAAAATCTGCTGATAAAATTTATAATCGAATAATGATTACTCATTTGTTGATGGATGAAAATGATGAAAATAGAGTTGGTGGAGCAGTAGGATTCAATATGCGTACAGGAGATTATTATGTGTTTCGTGCTAAAACAGTAATTGTTGCAGCAGGTGGAGCATCTCACATTTTTAAACCAAGAGCAGTCGGAGAAGGAATGGGAAGAACTTGGTATGCACCTTGGAGTAATGGATCTGCATATGCTTTACCAATTGAAGCTGGTGCAAAAATGACTCAAATGGAAAACCGAATTGTTTTATGCAGATTTAAAGACGGATATGGTCCTGTTGGAGCTTATTTTTTACATTTAAAAACTTACACACAAAATGCCAATGGAGAAAATTATGAAAAAAAATGGTATGAACAAACAAAAAAATTAGTAGGTGAATATATTGATCATCATCCAACACCAACATGTTTGAGAAATCATGCTTTTGTACAAGAAGTAATGGCAGGTGGTGGACCAATTCAAATGGTAACCAAAGAAGCTTTTCAAGATCCGCACCTAGAAACGGTTGGTTGGGAAAACTTTCTTGGAATGACAGTTGGGCAAGCAGTTGTTTGGGCTTCTCAAAATATTGATCCCAAATACACAAATCCGGAATTAACAACTTCAGAACCATATGTAATGGGTTCTCACGCAACATGTTCGGGAGCTTGGGTAAGTGGCCCAGAAGATATATCTCCACCAGAATATTTTTGGGGGTATAATAGAATGACCACAATCCAAGGGCTTTTTGGTGCAGGTGACACAGTTGGAGGAAGTGCACATAAATTTTCTTCAGGCTCTTTCACAGAAGGTCGTTTGGCTGCCAAAGCTGCAGTTAAATATATAGAAGATCAAAAAGCAAAAAATATAAAAGTTAGTGATAAACAATGCGAAGATTTTAAAAAAATTATATACAAACCATTAGAAAATTATACTGTTGGCAGAAATGAAATTACTGGAGGTACAGTTTCGCCAAGTTATTTTTCTCCAATTCAAGGTCTTCAGCGCCTTCAAAAGATTATGGATGAATATGTTGGAGGAATTTCAGTAAATTATATGACAAACGGAAATTTACTTAAAAGAGGCCTAGAATTATTGCAATGGTTGCACGAAGATTTAGAACATATCGGAGCTGAAGATTATCATCAGCTTATGCGTGCTTGGGAACTAAAACATCGTGCGATAACTTCACAGTGCGTAACAGAACATACATTATTTAGAGAAGAAACACGCTGGCCAGGATATTATTATCGAGGTGATCACATGAACTTGGATGATAAAAATTGGCATTGCTTAACTGTATCTAGACGAGATCCTAAAACTGGTAAGTTCACAATGGAAAAAATGCCTGTTTATCATATAATTGGCGATGAAGAGAAAAAAAAGGCTTCATAATCTAAAAAAAATTAATTAATGGATCTTCTAGATAAAAAGGATCAAGAAATATTCAAAATTGCCGAACCTATATGGGACAACCTGGTAAAATCTTCAAACATGAAAGATTACGGTGGTTTTACCAGAGATTTTTCATCACAAATGTTATACGGGGCTAACGAAGTAGAACTTGGTAAGCAGTGGGCGAGTAATAAATTATTAACCAATTTATCACAGAAAAAAGAATTTTTAGGATGCATAAGGAGAGATAATTTTATAACTGTTCTTATAAAACAAAAAAGCGATGTCGTTTCAGGAGAGTTTTTAGGTAGACTTGTATTAGGAGTTGAGGGGGATCAGATCAAGGTGTTTGGTGCGACAATCTTTTAGCATTACATTTTATAGAAAAAATTTGGAAGTTGTGCTACTTAAATCCATGATTTTAAAAAAGCTACCAAGACAATATAACGGTAAGACTTGGAAAATTGCGCTTTATACCGCACTTCTAATCTGTTGGTTAGTTATTATTGTTGGAAGCTTTTCACTATTTAACTAAAATTTAGAAATTTAACAAACCTTCCCTTTTCTATCTTCATCTTATAAGTTTAATTATAGATGATCAGAATAGTGAAAATAATTATATATATTTTATTTTTATTAAATTTTTTTAGTTCAGTTTATGCAGACTCCAAAATGGAATTAGGTTTAGAAGTTTATAAAAACAAAGCTATGTGTGGAACTTGCCATGTTTTGCAAGCTGCTAAATCATCAGGTGAGATTGGTCCTAACTTAGATCAATTAAAACCATCATTAAATCAAATTATATACGTTGTAACTAATGGTATTGGAGTCATGCAATCATGGGAAGGAATTTTAACCAAAGAAGAAATTGAGGCAGTAGCTTACTATGTCTTTAAAAGTACAAATGAATAAAAACTATTTTTCCAAAATAAGAATTCTCGATGGCGGAATGGGTCAAATGTTACTTGCTAAAGGGCTAAAACCCAAAGGCTCTCTATGGTCGGCAACTGCTTTAGTTGATAAAAAATATCATGAACTAGTGGTAGAAGCACATTTAGATTTTATTAAATCTGGAGCTGAAGTAATAACAACAAATAACTTTGCTGCAAGGAGAATAAGAATGATCCAAAATAATGTTGAAGATCATTTTAATTATGCAAACGAAAAAGCAGGTGAACTTGCTGTAAAAGCTAAAGAAATTTCAAAAAAAAATATTTTGATAGCTGGTAGTTTGCCGGCCCAAAATGATACCTATGTATTAGATAAAAGGGATAAAAAAATAATCGAGAAAGGTTTTCATGAACAAGCTGTATTATTAAAACCTTTTGTAGATTTTTTTTACTTAGATGTTTTGTGCGGCAGCAAAGAATGCGAAATAGCACTTAATGTTACAGAAAAATTAAACCTACCTGTTTTAGTTGGATTGCATATTAAAAAGAACGGTAAATTACCATCAAATGAAAGTTTAAGCGAAGTAGTTGAAAATTGTAAGAACAAAAACTGGTTAGGTGTAATATTAGCCTGCGTATCTCCTGAAATAATAGAAAATTCAGCTGATGAAATGAAAAAACTAAATTTACCTTTTGGTTATAAAGCAAATCTTTGGAAAGCAGAAGAGCCAGTGCCCGTACATAATTTTGCATCTCCGGATGATAAAATTGGAGCAAATCCTGTTGAAACTATGGGAACAAGAGACGAATATACTGCTGAAAAGTTTTTAGAATTTGGTAAAAAAATGAAAAATAAAGGTGTCACAATATTTGGTGGTTGCTGCGAAACAAAACCTGCGCATATAAATAAAATTGCTGTTCTTAAAAATTAAATATTTGTTAAGCACTTCTATAAAGTTTTGTTATAACAAATTCTTTATGTCCTAAAGCTTCCGCACAAGTAATTCTTCCATTGGCAGTTTTTACAGTAATATCTATTAAAGCATCGCCTGCTTGATTTAAATTCATTTCTCTTTTTAATATTTTAGAAACATCTAAATCAATATGTTCACTCATTGTTAAAGCAGTTTTTGGATTAGCAGTTAATTTAACAACTGGTTCGATGGGATTACCAACAACATTTCCTTGCCCTGTAGGAAATAAGTGTACTGTAAAACCGGCAGCTGCTTGAAGCGTTACGCATTCTGCAGCAGCAGAAGAAGTATCCATAAAGTATAAGCCCTTACCATTTTTAGGTTCTTCAGCTGGCTCTAGAACATCAACGTATTTAACTTTTTTTCCAATTTTTTGTAAATTACCAAAAGCTTTTTCTTCTATTGTTGTTAATCCACCTTTTATATTACCAGCTGTTGGTTGGCTTTCTGACAAATCATTTGTTTTATTTTCTAAAATAAAATTATTATAATTATTCCAAGTATCTAAAAATTTCTTCTTTGCTTTTTCATCTTTACCTCTAGCTGTACATACCATTTCTGCTCCTGTGATTTCTGACGTTTCACCAAAGCAAAGGTGAACTCCATAGGGTTCAAGTTTATCCATTAAATTTCCAACCGCTGGGTTTGAAGCCAACCCTGACGTTGTATCTGATTCACCACACTTTACTGAAATCCATAAATCACTTAAAGGACATTCAACTCTTTGTTTTTCACTTGCCCACTGTACAAATTCTTGAGCTTTTTTTGAGGCTTTCATTGTTGTGGCAATATCGCCAAGACCTTCTATACTAAATCCTTCAACAGGCTTTCCAGTTTTTGCAATTTCTTCTACAACTTTTTTTGTCCACTTCGGTTCGATTCCTACAACAATTACAGCAGCGACATTTGGATTTTTTCCTGTACCTATTATCGTTCTAAAAAATAATTCTAAATCTTTTCCAAATTGTAATCTTCCATAAGAATGTGGAATAGCAACTGTTCCTTTAATATTATTCCCAATAGCTTCCGCGCATGCGTTAGAAATATCATCCACAGGTAAAATTATTACATGATTTCTAATTCCTACTCTTCCATTCTCTCGCTTGTAACCCATAAATGTTTTTGTAATAGACATAATTAATTACCACTTTTTAGTTTTGACGTTATGAACATGTACATGATCGCCTTTTTTAATTGGAGCTACTACTTTTCCAATATCATGACCATATTTTAATATAGTATCTCCAGATTTGAAATCTTTAAGCGCAATTTTATGGCCTAATGGAATTTCGCTATTTGATTTTATTTTAATTGTCTTATCATTTTCCATTATCCAACCAATACATTCTTGATTTTTTGAAGTTTTATCAATAACAACTACAGCTACATTGTCTTTTTCATCATGAATAATCAAATCTGTTTGAGGCATTTTCATACTGGATATAGCCTTAAAATTGATATATTTAAAGTATTTTTTAAGGATTTATCATGACGAAAATGACAACCGAAGAAGCCTTTGTAAAAGTTTTGCAGATGCATGGCATAGAGCATTCATTTGGAATTATTGGTTCAGCTTTTATGCCAATTTCTGATCTGTTTCCAAAAGCAGGTATTACCTTTTGGGATGTTGCTCATGAATCAAACGGGGGATTAATTGCAGATGGTTATACTCGCTCTACAGGTAAAATAGCAATGTGCATAGCTCAAAACGGACCAGGTATTACTGGTCTAGTAACTCCTATTAAAACAGCATATTGGAATCACACTCCAATGCTTTTAGTAACTCCACAAGCGGCAAATAAAACAATTGGTCAAGGAGGATTTCAAGAAGTTGAACAAATGAATCTTTTTAAAGATATGGTTTGTTATCAAGAAGAAGTAAGAGATCCATCTAGGATGGCAGAAGTATTAAATCGTGTTATAGAAAAAGCAATAAGAGGATCTGCACCAGCACAAATAAATGTTCCTAGGGATTATTGGACTCAAGTAGTTGATGTAGAGTTACCCCCAATTGTTCGTTTAGAAAGACAATCAGGTGGATTAAGTGCAGTTTCTAAAGCAGCAGAATTATTATCTAATGCAAAATTTCCTGTGATATTATCCGGAGCGGGTGTAGTTATTGGTAATGCGATTGAAGATTGCAAAAAATTAGCTGAACGATTAGATGCACCAGTCTGTTCTGGATATCAACACAATGATAGTTTTCCAGGAAGTCATCCTTTAGCAGTAGGTCCTTTAGGATATAACGGTTCAAAAGCAGCAATGGAATTAATTTCAAAAGCAGATGTTGTTTTGGCTTTAGGTACTCGACTAAATCCTTTTTCAACCTTGCCTGGGTATGGAATTGATTACTGGCCTAAGAAAGCTAGTATAATACAAGTTGATATGAACTCAGATCGAATCGGTTTAACAAAAAAAGTAACAGTTGGAATTTGTGGAGATGCGAGGTTAGTTGCACAACAGTTATTATCAAAGTTGTCAAAAAAATGCAGGTAATAATGATAGAGAAAAACGAAAAGCTTTAATTCATCAAACAAAATCAGCATGGTTACAAAAATTAACAAGTTTAGATCATGAAGAAGATGATCCAGGCACTACATGGAATAAAGATGCCCGCAAGAGAGATAAAGGTAGAATGTCACCACGTATGGCATGGAGAGCAATTCAAGCAGGACTGCCCTCCAATGCAATTATTTCAAGCGATATTGGAAATAATTGCGCTATAGGTAATGCCTATCCTACGTTTGAAGAGGGCAGAAAATATTTAGCTCCAGGTCTTTTTGGTCCTTGTGGATATGGATTTCCAGCAATACTTGGTGCAAAAATTGGATGTCCTAATGTTCCTGTTGTTGGTTTTGCTGGTGATGGTGCTTTTGGAATAAGTATGAACGAAATGAGTTCTTGCAATCGAAAAGAATGGCCATCTGTTACTATGGTAATTTTTAGAAATTATCAGTGGGGAGCAGAAAAAAGAAACTCAATACTTTGGTTTGATGATAATTTTGTAGGAACGGAACTGGACCCTGAATTAAGTTATGCAAAGGTAGCAGAAGGTTGTGGATTAAAGGGAGTTCAGGTTAAAACACAACAAGAATTAACTGAAGCTTTAAAAAAATCATGCGAGGAACAAAAAAAAGGCGTGACAACTTTTATAGAAGTAATTTTAAATCAGGAGCTTGGAGAACCTTTTAGAAGAGATGCTATGAAAAAGCCAGTTAAAGTAGCAGGAATTAATGCAAAGGACATGCGTCCTCAAAGAACTTAAAATATTTTAACCTATAACTAAATCTAATTTTTTTTTACCTAATCTTTCATTTCCAGTGTCAGTTACTAAATAAGTTTCTCCCAAATTCATTGCAAGCTGGTTTTCACTATCCATTAAAATCATATGCATAAAAAAGACCATTCCCTTAGCTAAAATAAAAGGATTTCCTGTATATAACATAGGCCAGTCCATCCAATTAGGAGCAAAGGTAGCGCCCATAGAGTAACCACAAGCATTCATTCTAGATTTTTTGTAACCCATTTCATCAAAAATTTTAGCATGAGCATCAAAAACATCGCCTATTTTATTACCAGGTTTTAATTTATTTTCACAGGCTTTTAGAGATTCAAAACAGACTGAATACATTTTTTTTTGTTTTTTGTTTACTTGACCAATAGGTATAGTTCTAAACATTGCTGAGTGATAATGTTTATATGTTCCGGCCCATTCTATCGATAATTGGTCATTTTTATCTAACTTTCTCTTTTCACTTTGATAACGACAAAGCAAAGCATTTTTTCCTGATCCTATTATAAATTCATTGGCAGGATAATCTCCACCGCCACTAAATATAGCTCCTTGCATTTCAGATAAAATTTTTGATTCATTTACTCCTGCATGTGAATGTTTCCAAGCTGACTCCATAGCTCTATCTGCTAACTCCGCTGCTTTTCTAACATATATTATTTCAGCTGGAGATTTTATAACTCTTAGCAAAGACACTAATTCAGATTGATCGTAAAGTTTTGAAAAATTTTTTAAAGAAGCATTTAGTTTAAGAGCATTCCTTCCAGTTAATCCATAAGCTTCATACTCAACACCTAAATTAGAATTCGCTAAGCCAAGTTCAGATAAAATATTTTTTAATTCATTTGCTGGATTAGATTCTTCTTTATCTACCCAAATTCTAATATCTTTTATAATAGAAGTATTTTCAGCTTGTCGTAAGTCAGGTGCTCTTGTTAATAGAATTAAATCTCCTTTTAAGGTTAAAACTAGACACTGAAAATAAACATAACCAAAAGTATCATAACCCGTTAGCCAATACATTGATTCTTGTCTAAACATTAACAATCCATCAAGATTCTGTTTTTTTAATTTTTCTATTACTTTAGATTTTCTTTCTAGGAATTCTTCTTTTTTAAAATGAATGGTCACTTATTAAATTACTCAACAAATTGTTTTAAATCAGGTTCGGAATAATTTGGTCCTTTCATAACTTTACCTTTTTCATTATAGATGGGTTTTCCATCTTTACCTAATTTGCTCATATTTGCTCTTTGTACTTCCTTAAAGCATTTATCTAAATCTATTCCATAAGCACAACCCGCTCCATAGGTAACATAAAGAATATCTGTCAAAGCATCAGCGACTTCTTTTAAGTCTTTTTCTTTTATCGCCTCCTCTAATTCGTTTAGTTCTTCTTTGATTAAATCAAACCTAAGTTTAATAGTTTTTTCATCTGGAAATTGTGGTTTAGTGATTACTTTTTGACCAAATGTTTTCATAAATTTTTTAACATCTTCAAAATTACTCATTTGTACCTACCTCTTTATATTGCTGTCCATCCACCATCAACTAAAATTGAAGTTCCGGTAATCATTTTAGATGAGTCTGATGCTAAAAATGCAACAGCTGTTGCTACGTCACTTAACTCAGCAAATTTTCCCATAGGGATTTTTTTAAGCGTATCATTTTTAAATTTTTTACTTTTTAAAAATTTTTTTGTCATTGGAGTGACCACAAAGGTTGGGCACACTGTGTTCACTCTAATATTGTTCTTAGCTAAATCGATAGCCATTCCTTTAGTTAATCCTTCTAGACCTGATTTTGTCATATTATAAACACTTCTGTTAGGTCCTCCCACATGTGCCATTTGTGATGACATATTTATTATAGATCCACCAATTTTTTTTCTATTTTTTTCTTCCAGCATTTTAAGAGTACATAACTGCGCCACATGAAATGTAGATATAGTATTTAGTTTTATTAAATATTCCATATTTTTTTTTTGAACTTTAGTAAAATGTTCTGGGATATTGTGCCCGGCATTATTAACTAAAATATCAATTTTTTTTTGTTTATTTATAACGTTTTTAATCTGATTGTAGTTAGTAACATCGCAAGCATAAGCTGAGCATTTTGATCTTAATTTTTTTATAACTTTAGAAATATTATTTAAATCTTTTTGAGTTCTACTAACAATAATAAGATCAGCTCCAGCTTCAGCAAGGGCTATTGCACATGCTTTACCAATACCTTTTCCAGCACCAGTAACTAAAGCAGTTTTATTTTTTAAATTAATTTTCTTAAGGTACATAGTTTTATATAAATATTTTTAAATCAGTATAAATTAATTCTAAGGCGACCGCCAGTATTGCTATCAAACCTATCCATCCTATCCATTTATATTTTTTGATCCATTTAGATATGATAGTTGCTACTGTAGCCATAAGTATAATTGATAAAATTAAACCAAAAACTAATAAAAAGTAATGATCTCTAGCAGCTCCTGCTACACCCAAAACATTATCAAGGCTCATACTAACATCGGCAATTATAACGGTTATTATTGCCTTAAAAAAATTTGAGTTGCTGGCTTTAATTTTATTTTCATTATTTATTTCAGCTTTAATGACATCTTTGTAAAGTTTGTAAGCAATATAGAGTAGAAGTAGTCCACCAATAGTTTTGAGTCCATTAATTTGCAGAAGATATGCGGTTATTAAAGTAAATATTATTCTTAAAATAATTGCTGCACCAATGCCCCAAAATATAATTTTTTTTCTTATCTCATCTTTAAACTGTGAGGCAACCATTCCAATAATAATTGCGTTATCACCCGCTAAAACTAAATCAATAAATACTATTTGAAAAAAAATTACTATTTGTTCGATCATGATTTGCTATCTTCTATTATCATGTCAGAAGCTTTTTCAGCAATCATAATAGTTGGAGCGTTAGTATTTTCTGGAGTTATATGTGGCATTACTGAAGTATCTACATCTAGTTTTGTGGCTACAAACTCTAATTTATGGACTATAGCGTAAAACCTTTTATATTTAGCCGCTGATTCAAGATAAAAATATTAGTAATTTAACTTTTATCATAATTAAAAAATGGGTAGTATTCTCAAACTTTAAAATAACAATTAAAGAGGGAGATTATGAGTAAAGTAAGAAGTAGAGATAGACGCTTATACAATAAAGATTTAGCTCCAACTGATAAAAAAAAGAAAAATTGGGGATGGTTTGAAATCTTTAACGTTTGGGCAAACGATGTTCAAAGTTTATTTGGTTATACTTTGGCTGCATCTTTGTTCTTAACTTATGGCCTAAATGGTTGGGCTGTATTCTTAGCGATTCTTCTCGCAGGATTTTTTATAATGTGGTTAGTAAACCTTTCAGGAGCTCCAAGTGTTAAACATGGAATTCCTTATCCGGTATTTGCACGAGCAAGTATGGGAGTCATTGGCGCAAACTTTCCGGCAATGGTTAGAGGTATTGTTGCTATGTTCTGGTATGGTGCACAAACATATTTTGCATCAACAGCAGTAGCACTTTTACTTAAAGGTTTATCAGGATCAGACGGTGGAGATGCAATTCTTTTAGGAATGAATGGGATTGAATGGATTTCATTTATTTTTGTTGCAGGATTCCAAATTTATTTATTCTGGCAAGGTATTGATTTAATAAGAAAATTTTTAAATTTTGCTGGACCAGCAGTATATGCAGTAATGATAGTATTAATGTTAGTGATTTGGGGTAAAGCAGGAGGAAATCTTCTGTCCGAGGTTGGTAACATTTTCTCTGGAGTTGGTGATTACAGTGGTGGAGCTTTTGCTGCTTTCTTAGCAATTTTCGGAACTATGGTTGCATACTTTGCTGCGGTGGTAATAAATTTTGGTGACTTTTCAAGATTTGTAAAAAATGAAAAAGAAATGAGAAAAGGAAATCTTTGGGGATTGCCTGGTAACATTTTCTTATTCTCTTTTATAGCTTTGATGGTCACAGCAGGGACAGTTTCAGTTTTTGGCGAAACTATTACAAACCCAACTGATATGGTTGCACGTGTTGGTAACTTAGGATTAACAGTTATTGCAGCATTTGCATTCTTTGCAGCCACAATTGGAATTAATATGGTAGCGAACTTTATTCCACCAGCTTACGATTTAGCAAACTTGATACCAAGTAAAATTGATTTTAGAACGGGTGGACTAATTACCTCTATAGTTGGTTTTATTATTGGCGCACTATGGGTTTCTTTCATTAGTCAAGTTGGAATGTTTCCATTTGTAAATACACTTGGAGCAATACTAGCGCCAGTTTATGGAATAATGATTGTAGATTATTATGTAATCAAGAAAGGAAGACTTGATGTTAATCAGTTATTCTCTTCTAAAAAAGGTAGCAAGTATTATTACAATGATGGTTGGAACCAAAAAGCTTTTGTTGCATGGGCAATAGCTGGTGTGTTCTCAGTACTAACAGTATGGCACCCTGCATTATCAGGTTTAGGTGGATATGCATGGATAATTGGTGCTGCTTTAGGAACGGTATTACATCTTATGATGTCAGGCCAAAAGTCTAGAAGATAATATTTAAATTTTAAAAATTAAAACCCGCTGTAGAAATATAGCGGGTTTTTTTTTATTTTCTAATAATTAAGAATGATCTTTTCTTTTTCAAACTTATGAATAATTAAATTTTCACCTTTACCCATCCTGTCAATTACAAGAAAATTTATATCTTCTGTTGAAATTAAAGGAAAATGCCAGATTCCAGGTTTGTAATTTATTCCAGTTTTTGGCGGTATAATAAAAGATTGAATTTTATTTATCTCAGGGTATTCGCCTTGTGGTGCCACAAAACAAAGAAAAGTAGTTTCTTTCATTGGTATAAAAGCCTGACTACCTAGAGGGTGTTTTTCCATCATATCTACAGTCATAGGGAAAGTTCTTTTTAAGGCTGAAAAAATGCTTACTATAGTTTTTCCATCATCTTTTGAGGTATTCAGATTTGCTAGATTGTCAAAACGTTTTGCATACCCTGCGTTTATATCTATGGGATTAATATCATCTGTTGTTATTAAATCGCCATACGCAGCAAAGTTTGACCTGTTTATCTTTATTGGTTTAATGATTTTTTGCATTATTCTGGTCTACCTAAAAGTCTGATTCTTGAAATGCCTCCATCAGGATAAATATTTATTTTTATGTAATTAATTTTTTTATTTTTCATCAACTTATTATTAAAATTATGCTTTCTATGAGCATGAAGTTTAACTTTGTTTAACAGCAATTTCCAATTTTTTGATTTCTTAACAATATTTTTAGATGAGATGTTATTATTTAAGTAGGTAGCTTGTAAGGAACATTTGTCAGGATAATTACCTTTGAAGTGGTGAGTATCAATTTGAATTTTATTTATTTTACCGGCAGTTGCGCATTTTAAAATTAACCAATCGAAATTTTTTCCTCTGCTTCTTCTTGTTTCCCATCCATCACCCATATTTTTGCCCACTCCTGGCGCTAAGATATTTTCTGCTCTTCCAAAATGTTCATTATTACAAGCAATAGGTGTGGCTCCACTTAAAACAGAAGTAAGATTCATCATTTTTTTTTTAAATTTTTTATTAATTTTCATTTCACCATAAATTCTAATTCTGGCTACGCCACCATCAGGGTAAATGTTTAATTTTATATGAGAAAAGATAGATTTATTTTTTATATTAAAAAAATGATGGCTATTAGGTTTAGTTGTTTTTTTTTTTAAAATTTTTATCCATTTTGTATTTTTATTAGGCAATTTATTTTTACTATAACATGCATCAAGTGAAATTTTGCTTGGCTGATTTCCGTTAAAATAAGAAGTATCAATATCTACTTTATGTATTTTACCTGGTCTACCCAGTTTTAAAATTAAATAGTCATGACCTTTGTTTCTTTTTCTTCTTGTCTCCCATCCATCCATCCATTTTCCATGTTTGTCAAAAACTCCTTCTTTAAATATTGGAGGCCAAGGATTAATAATTCTTTTAGCTGGAGCAAAAAACTCGTCCGTTTTATATACGATACTTGATCCCAAGCGTGATTGCGCCAAATCAATTAAACCATTTAAAAAAATATTTTTATTTTTACTCATAATTAAAATTATATATTTGAATAATTTTTAATCCAATGTTCAGCTATATCAATTCTTTTACACAACCAGACATCATCATGTTTTAAAACATAATCTAAGAATTTTTTTAGAGATTGGATTCTTCCAGGTCTGCCAATTAATCTACAATGCAATCCTACAGACATCATTTTTGGATTTGTTTTACCTTCTTCATATAGAGCATCAAAACTATCTTTAAGGTAAGTAAAAAACTGATCACCACTATTAAAACCTTGATTGGTTGCAAATCTCATATCATTATTATCTAGCGTGTAAGGAATTATTAATTGTTTCTTTTTTCCTTTAATTATCCAGTAAGGTAAATCATCACTATAAGAGTCACTGTCGTAAAGAAACCCCCCCTCTTCGATAACTAAATCTCGAGTATTAGGACTGCAACGACCTGTGTACCAACCCAAAGGTCTCTTACCAAATATTTTTTTGATTGATTGAATAGCAAGTTGCATATGTTTTTTTTCTGTTGCTTTCGGTATTTTTTGATAATCAATCCATCTCCATCCATGTGAGGCAACTTCATAATCAGATTCTTTGATAGCATCGCATACATCTTTATTTCTTTCTAAAGCCATTCCAACACCAAAAATAGTTATAGGAATTTTATTTTTTTGAAAAAGTTCATGCAATCTCCAAAAACCTCTTTTTGAACCATACTCATAAAAAGATTCCATATTAATGTGTCTTCCTTTAATTGGTTGAGCACCAATTATTTCTGACAAAAAAGTCTCCGACATTTTATCACCATGCAATACAGAGTTTTCAGCTCCTTCCTCATAGTTTAAAACTATTTGAAGAGCTATTTTTGCACCATTTGGCCATTTTATGACTGGTGTTTTTGACCCATAACCAATCATATCTCTTGGATAATTCTTTTTCATAGAATAAAATATTTATATATTAAATTAAAAATAAAATCATAAAAATTCATATATGGCTATAAAATATTTAAAAAAAGCAATTAAAACTCCATCATCTGACGATAATAAGACTAGAGCAACTGTTCAAAGCATTCTTAATGATATCGAAAAAAGAAGAGAAGACAGTATTAAAGAAATTACAAAAAAATTTGATAAATATGAAGGTGAGATAATTGTTTCAAAAGAAAAGATAGAGGAAGCTACAAAAAAAGTTCATCAAAAAACAAAAGATGATGTTCAGTTTGCTTATGAAAGAATCAAAAAATTTGCAGAACTCCAACTTAAAAGTATGAATAATGAATTTGAGGTCGAACTTTCAAAAGGATTATTTGCAGGTCAAAGACTTATACCAGTCAGTTCAGCAGGTTGTTATATACCAGGAGGACGATATGCACATATTTCCTCCGCAACAATGGCTATAACTCCAGCTAAGGTTGCTGGAGTAAAAACTATAATTTGTGCAAGTCCACCAAAAGATAAGAATGGAGCTCATCCAGGAATTATTTATGCAGCAAATCTTTGTGGGGCTGACATTATATTAAATTTAGGAGGCATAGCAGCTATAGGTTCAATGACCTATGGATGCTTTGGTAATCCTCCAGTTGATTTTTTAGTTGGTGCTGGAAACCAATATGTATCTGAAGCTAAAAGAATAGTTTACGGACAAGTAGGAATAGATCAATTTGCAGGTCCTACTGAGATAGCAATTATTGCAGACAAATCTGCTGACAAAGAAATAGTTGCGGCAGATATAGTGGGCCAGGCAGAGCACGGTTACAATTCACCTGGATGGGTTTTTACTACAGATAAATCAGTTGCTGATTATGTAATGAAAAGAATCCCAGAACTAATTGCTGAATTACCTGAGGGTCCAAGATCAAGCGCTGAACCAGCATGGAGAGATTATGGGGAAGTAATTCTTTGTGATACTAATGAAGATATGGCACAGATTAGCGATCAGTATGCGGCTGAACACTTAGAGATTCATGCTGAAAAATTAGATTGGTGGTTAAAGAGATTAAAAAATTATGGATCTTTGTTTTTGGGTGAAGAAACAACAGTGGCTTATGGAGACAAATGTTCTGGACCTAATCATATTTTACCAACCAAAGGAGGGGGAAGATATACTGGAGGTTTATCCGTTGGGAAATTTATTAAAACATTAACTTTCCAAAGGATGACCAAAGAGGCTAATAAAATTGTTGGAGCTACTGCGGCTAGACTGGGTAGAGCGGAAGGAATGGAAGCTCACGCAAGAACAGGAGATATAAGATTACAAAAGTATGGCCATACTAAATAAATATGTGGGCAAGGAAATTCAAGATGGATCTTGTAGTGCGCCAAAAATAGTTTTATTGATCTAAAGATACTACAGCAGCAGCTATTGAAGCCAATCTAGCTTCAGCTTCATCTGATCGACTAGTAATAACGACTGGAGCTTTACCTCCAAGAACAACACCTGCTGCACATGCCCCCATAAAATAAATCATCATTTTTACTAGAGCATTACCAGCTTCTACATTGGGAACTAACATAATATCTAAATTACCAGAAACATTATTTTTAATTTTTTTGATGGCAGCTGATTTTTTTGAGACTGAATTGTCAAAAGCTAAGGGGCCAAATACATCAGCATTAATATTTTCTTCTTTAGCACGTTTTGTAATTTTATCAGCATCAATTGAGCTGGGAACACTTTCTAAAATTTCTTCAGTTGCAGATAATATAGCTACTTTAGGTTTAGAAATTCCAATTTTATTTGCAAAGTCCACCGCATTTTTAAGTATATGCATTTTGACTTCTAATTTTGGTAGTACGTTAACAACTCCATCAGTAATAATTAATGGCTTATCATCAGTTCCTAAGGTCATATGCCAGACATGACTTAATCTTTTTTTTCCAATTAAATTTAAATCTCTTTTTAAAACAGCTTTCATCAAGATATCTGTATGAATATGTCCTTTAACTATAATTTTTACTTTTCCTTCGCTTGCTAGTTTTGCTGCTATAGGAGCCGTGTCATTTTCATTTTTTTCACTAATTAATTCGTATTTAGAGATATCCCAGCTTAGTTTTTCTGCATATTTTTTTATTTCGATTTCGTTTCCTATAAATATAGGATTAATTAAATTATTTTTAACTGCTTTTTGCACAGATTCCATTGGAAAAATTTCTCCAGCATTGACAATGGCAGCATCGACCTTACCAACTTTTTTAGCTACATTAATAAGGTTATTTGGACATACAATTTTTTTATTTGATAACATACTTATTTATTTATGCTAATAAGTAAAATATGCAAGATATAAGTTTTGTTTTACTTGGATTTTTTACAGGATTAAGTTTAATTTTAGCCATTGGTGCACAAAATATATTTGTTATAGAGCAAGGTCTTAAAAAACAATATGTTATTTTAGTTTGTTTAATTTGTTCAATATCAGACCTGTTGTTAATTTTCTTTGGGATTTTTTTATTTGAATACTTTAGAAGCTTTTTTAATAATATCGTAGAGTTAATTTTCAACATATTGCTTTTAGCTTTTCTCGTTTACTTTGTAATTGGTAAAATAAGAATTAAATATGACAACTTAAAGATTAATTTTGAAAATAGCACTATTTCATTAAAAAATACGGCAATTAAAACATTAGGTTTTACCTATTTAAACCCTCATGTTTATTCAGATACTGTTTTTTTTCTTGGAAATTTTTCTAAGAATTTTCTAATTACACAAAAGTATTATTTTGGTGTAGGGGCTGCAATTGCTTCTTTTTTGTTTTTTTTTAGTCTAGGTTTTTTGTCTAAATTTCTATCAAAATATTTAAAAAATCAAACGGCCTGGAAATTTATAAATCTATTTATTGTAGTTTTCATGAGTATTTTGGCTTTTTATGTTTTATTAGATATTATCCTTTTCCTCTCCATGGAATTGTTTTATCTATAATTTTTCTAATCGTTAAATCAAATAGTAGTCCTAACATTCCCATTACGAATATTGTGATCCAAATTACTTCATACTGCATATACTTTCGAGCTACATTTTCAACAAACCCAATACCAGTTGTTCCTGCCAAGAACTCAGCAGCTACTAGTGTTCCCCAACACATACCAACAGCAACTCTTATTCCTGTTAGTATTTCTGGTAGAGAGTTAGGAAATATAACCTCTCTAATGATTTGCCATCTAGAAGCTCCAAGTGAGTGAGCAGCATGAATTTTTGATAGTTGAGTTCCTGATGCACCTGCTCTTGCTGAAATAATCATAATCGAAAAAGAAACCATAAATAATAAGAAAACTTTTCCAACGTTATCAATTCCAAAAACTGTTATTACTAATGGCGCCCAAGCAAGCGGAGGAACTGGTCTGTATAATTCAACCATGGGATCGAAAAATCCTTTAGCAAATCTATTTAATCCCATAAATAAACCTAAAGGAACACCAAGTATTATTCCAAGAGACAATCCTAAAAATACTCTTAAAAAAGAATCCCAAATGTGTCCTGTAGGAACTGGAATTTTGAAAGCTTCAAACTCACCAGTAACAATATCTAAAACTTTACTTTTGAAATTTGGATCAACTGTTCCATCTTGGTTATGTACTGGGTATTTACCTGGCATGATATCAGCTATCCAATCAGGAAGAATAAACCCAACAATTTTATTAACTCCCATCATTTCATACCAAAGCATAGGAATCATTTTATATCCAACGCTTGGTTTCAACATCTCACCAAAAATTCTAAAAGTATCAGAAGGTTTTGGTAACCATCTACCAGGACCAGCTTCTGAACATTGAGGACCGCTTGCAACAATTGTTCCAGCTGGAAATAAAAGAATATCTATTGTTCTTAAATTTCCTTGTTCATTATTTTGAACTTTGTCAAAAGCTCTAATTGAATTTTCTAATTCATCTAAAGTTTTGGGAGGAAAAATACTTGCGTACTCAATTCTACGTACAAGTTTTTTAATATCTTTTATATAATCTAATTCTAACCCATCATCCAATCCATCCATGTATTCTTTAATTTCATTAAAAATTGCCTCTGCCTGTCTTAAGTACTCAGGGTTATGATTTCTCATTTCAAAAAATTCATCACTAATAGAATTTAATTCTGCCGCCGCTGCATGGAATTTTAAACCTTTTTTACTTTCAGGTAGAGGAGGAACTTCCATACCAGTTGCACCCCATCCCAATTGTTTTTTTAAACCTTCGTTTATTTCATTTTCTTCTTCTTCACTCAAATTGGGATAATTATCTTTTGGAAAATCTTCTGTTAGTTGCTTTAATCTAATAGTTAATTCATTTATTATGTTTTGTGTTTCATCTTGTAAATATCTTTCATCAGTTAAAGATGGAATCATCAACTTGGTATTGCGAAGTATATTTATAAATATTTCTTTGTCTTGATTTTTTAAGTTTGGATCGTTTTGAATTAAAGTTATTTTATCTTCTATATTGATGTTTTCTCGTTTTATAATCGCAGTACTTTTATGCTGTCTTTCTACAATTGGAAAAAGATATTTTAAAGATAACAATGACTCGTTAACTTTAGCAACTTGACAAAGTTCATTTGCCGATTTTGGATAGAAAGATTTTGCTATATCCCATGAATAATAAAGCCATGATAGTAAAAGAAAACTAGATCCAACAACAACCCAATGAATTCCACCTTTAGCTCTTTCCGGATTTCCAAAAACAGCATCACTTTTTTCTCTTTTAATTAATTTTCGTCCATAAAGAATGGCACCTACAACTGCAAAGATAGTAAAAAATGTAATAAATCCTGTAATCATTTTATATTTCTTTGCCCATTATTTCTTCTTCCATATTCCAGATCATTGATAAAATTTCTTCCCTTTTAGAAACAAACTCTTTATCGTTTTTAATTTTTCTTAAATCTCCCTTTAAACCCATCGAAGCAAAAGGAAGTTTGTATTCCTTATGTATTCTTCCAGGTCTAGGAGCCATTACATACACTCGCTCACCTAGCAGCAAAGCTTCTTCAACAGAGTGTGTAATTAAAATAATTGTTTTCCCAGTTTCTTTCCAAATTTTTAAAACTAGGGACTGCATTTTTTCCCTAGTCAAAGCATCTAGAGCACCAAGAGGTTCGTCCATTAGAATTAAGTCAGGGTCGTTTATTAGACATCTTGCAAGCGCTACTCTTTGCTGCATACCTCCAGATAATTGATATGTCGGAGTATTGCCAAAACCTTTTAGTCCAACTATATCAAGCCATTCTTCAACTTTTTTTGCTGTTTTAATTGGATCTTCTTTCTTCATTCTTAAACCAAAATTTACGTTTTGATTTACGGTTAACCATTCAAACAAAGCTCCTTGTTGAAAAACCATTCCTCTTTCAACTCCGGGACCATTAATTTCTTTATCACCTAAAGTAATACTTCCAGAAGTTGGTCGAAGAAAACCAGCGGCGATATTTAGTAAAGTTGTTTTTCCACAGCCAGAAGGACCAAGGACAGTTAAAAGTTCACCTTTTTTAAGAGAAAAAGTTATATCTTTAAGAGCATGAACATCTTCTCCTTTAAGGGATTTAAATATCATGTTTACTTTTTGAGAAATTAGGTTGCTCATAAAAATAATATATTAAAGTTTTTATCAAAAAAATAGGCACCAATTTATTAAAATTGGCGCCTATTATTATTTTATATAACTCTTATATTTACGGTAGGTACTTTGTAGTAACTACTTTAGAGTAATTTCTAAGAGCTGGGTTTTCCGCAGTAGCGAACATGTTGCCCATAACATCTAGATATTTCATAAGTATTCCACCTTTATTCATATACTTAGATTTTATCGTAGCTGCATCTGGGAATCCAAAACCACCCATTTGTTTTTTTGTACCAGCAAGATCCATAGCTGCATCTTTAGCTATAACATTCATATTAGATTTGCCTGCTCTAAATTTAGCATTGTACTCATGAGTTATTTCTACAAATGTTCTAACCATTCCTGGGTTTTCTTTTAAGAATTTGTTAGTTACAGAAGTTATATCGATACCAGATATTCCAGCATCAGTAGCTTCTTTAACTGTTAACATTCTTGTTCCAGCTTTAAGCGCATTCTCGATAGATTTACCACCGAATAAACATGCCATAGCAACGTCTCCGTTTTGAAGTGCAGCAGAACCGTCTTCAGGGTTCATGTCTACAACTGATACTTTACCAGCATCAGCTCCAATAACTTTCATTGTTTCTTTAAAAACATAGTCAGCCATTGTTCCTACAGGAACAGCAACTTTTTTACCTTCCAACTGAGCGGCATTTGCTTTTGTAATACCTGATGCATTAGAAACTATACAAGTAGTATTACCCATTCCGTATGTAACGGCGATATCTACAAGTTTGATAGGTGCTTTTGCATTAACAGCATTTACAAATGGCGTTAAACCTTGTGAGTAAGAGATATCAATATCTCCAGACAACATAGCTTCCGTCATCTCTCCACCTGTTGCAAAGTTTGTCCACTTCACAGGAACTCCTAAAGCATCGTCAAAAACTTTTTTAACTTTAGCTTCTTGATTTGGAGTTGCCCATTCTAAGAAGAATGCTACTCTAACTTCATTTGCAGCCGACAAGGCTACTGACGTAGTTAAAATAAAAGCAGCTATACTTCCTAGCAATAAACTTATTATTTTTTTCATGTTTTCCCCTTAATAATTATTAAGTTAAGAGTGGTATTAAAAATGAAAAGTTGAGATAAGTAAAATGAAATAAAATACTACCTAAGGTTGTACTATATAATTTTTTATTGGTAGTTTTGATCCAAATGATAGTCTACAAACTTATAAAAATATGAGTTCGCCAGATACATCAAAAATTCCTAATTCTTTGCAAGAGCATTGGATGCCCTTTACATCCAATAAAGATTTTAAAGAAAATCCAAGATTAATAACTGAAGCCAAAGGTGTTTATTTAAAAAACCACCATGGAAAGACTATGATAGATGCAAGTTCAGGATTATTTTGTAATCCATTAGGTCATGGAAGAAAGGAAATTACTAATGCTGTAGCTAAACAATTAGAACAATTAGATTATGTTCAGCCCTTTCAACAAGGTTTTGGAGGATCTTTTGAATTAGCTAGAAGAATAGCAAAACACACACCAGGAAATTTAAATAGAATTTTTTATACTATATGTGGATCTACAGCTGTTGAGACTGCTATTAAAATTGTAATTGCGTATCATAAAGCAAGAGGTCAAGGACAAAGATTTCGTTTTGTAGGTAGAGAACGCGCATATCACGGAATGAATATAGGAGCTACATCAGTTGGAGGAATGATAAATAACGTAAAAACTTTTGCTAGCGTTTTAATGCCAGGTGTTGTCCATATGAGGCATACTCATTTACCAGAACATAAATTTGTTAGAGGTCAACCAACGACAGGAGTAGAGATGGCAGAGGACCTAGAGCGTATATGTGTAAATTTTGGTTCTGAAAATATTGCAGCATGCATAGTCGAGCCAGTAGCAGGATCAACAGGAACTTTAGTACCACCAAAAGGATATCTAAAACGTCTAAGAGAAATTTGCGACAAGCATGGAATAGTCTTAATTTTTGATGAAGTAATTACAGGCTGGGGAAGAATGGGTTCAGCCTTTGCTTCACAGGAGTTTGGAGTTACTCCTGACGTTATAACTATGGCAAAAGCTACTACAAATGGAGTTGTTCCAATGGGAGCGGTGGCAGTAAAAGAAGAAATTTATGATGCTGTAATGGATGCATCTCCAAAAGGGGCCGTAGAATTATTTCATGGTTATACCTATTCAGGAATTCCTATTGCAGTTGCAGCTGCATTAGCCGTTCAGGATATTTTTGAAAAAGAAGATATTTTTAAAAAATCAAAAGAAATGTCCCCATATTTTTTAGATGGATTATTTTCATTAAAAGATCTCAGCGGAGTAGATAATATCAGAGGCTATGGAATGATGGGTGGTGTTGACATGAAATTAAAAGAAAAACCTGGAAGAGCAGGGTATGAATGCTTCAAGGCCTGTTATGAAGCTGGGGTAAATTTTAAAGCAACCGGAGACTGTTTAATTATTGCTCCACAATTTATTTGTGAAAAAAAACATATTGATGAAATAATTGAAAAATTAAGAACCGGTATTTCAAATTACATGAAAAAATAGTCATGCGTATTGGGGTACCGAAAGAAATTAAACCGCAAGAAAATAGAATAGGTTTAACTCCTGATAGCGTAAAAGTTTTAACAGCAAGTGGCCATAAGGTTCTAGTTCAAAATAATGGAGGTTTTGAAGCTGGATTTTACAACAATCAATATATAAAAGCAGGAGCCACGATTGTCGAAAAAGCAGAAGATATATTTAACGATTCAGAAATTATAGTAAAAGTTAAAGAACCTTTAACCGATGAGATAAAGATGATCAAAGAAAACCAAATTGTCTTTACCTATCTTCATTTAGCAGCTGCAAGAGAGTTAACGGAAGGTTTAGTAAAGTCAAAATCAATATGTATAGCTTACGAAACAGTAACAGATGATAATGGACGACTACCACTTTTAGCTCCAATGAGTGCGGTAGCAGGAAGAATGTCAATTCAAGCAGGAGCTCATTCTTTGGAAAAAAATCAAAAAGGAAGAGGAATATTACTAGGAGGAGCTCCAGGTGTAGAGCCGGCAACCGTAGTTATTCTTGGTGGAGGAGTAGTTGGAGAAAATGCAGCTTTAATTGCAACTGGGATGAAGGCAAAAGTTTATATAATAGACAAATCTCCTCAAAGATTAGAACAGTTAAAAGGAATTTTTGGCGACACAATTATTCCAAGACAAAGTGACAAAGTTGATTTAAAAA
>CACLKK010000005.1 GCA_902607525.1 uncultured Pelagibacteraceae bacterium
AGGAACTGTATTAGTAGATAGAAAAAATCTATGGAAAGGAAAACCACATAAATCATTAACTGTAGGCAGTCATTCCACAGGAGGAAGAAACAATCTTGGCAGAATTACTTCTAGACATAAAGGTGCGGGACATAAACAAAGATACAGACAAATTGATTTTTACAGAAAAAAAGATGACATGAAAGCAAAAGTCGAAAGAATTGAATATGATCCAAATAGATCAGCTTATGTTGCTTTAATTAAATATGAAGATGGAGTGATGAATTATATTATTGCGCCAAACCAAATTAAAAAAGGAGATGAAATTGTTTCAGGAAGAAATAAAAAGATAGAAGTGGGAAATTGTATGCAGTTATCAGACATTCCTACAGGTACAGATATACATAATATTGAATTACAGCCAAATTCAGGAGCAAAACTAGTTAGATCAGCAGGTGCATCAGCGCAAATTTCAGGAACTGATGACAATTATTGTATAATCAAATTAAATTCTGGTGAGATAAGAAAAATTATAAATACAGCCAGAGCTACAATTGGATCTGTTTCAAACAATGACCATCAAAATATAAAAATAGGTAAAGCAGGAAGAAATAGATGGAGAGGTATTAGACCTCAATCAAGAGGAGTTGTAATGAATCCGGTAGATCACCCACATGGTGGTGGTGAAGGAAAAACCTCAGGAGGAAGAGATCCTGTGTCTCCATGGGGACAGTCAGCAAAAGGTTTAAAAACAAGAGTAAATAAAAGATCTAATAAGTTTATAATTTCAAGAAGGAAAAAAAGGAAATAATTTATGTCAAGATCAGTATGGAAAGGACCATTTGTAGATCCAAGTTTATTAAAAAAAGTTGAAAAATTAAAAACCAAAGCTAATCCAGCTCCAATAAAAACTTGGTCAAGAAAATCAACAATAATTCCTGAATTTGTTGGTATTAGCTTTTTAATTTACAATGGAAAAAAATTTATACCAATTAAAATATCTGAGGAAATGGTAGGACACAAATTAGGTGAATTTTCACCAACAAGGCAATTTGCGGGTCACACACCAGCCGATAAAAAGGCAGCACAAACCGCTGAATCAGAATCAGCTGCTAAACCAACTGCAGGAGCTAAACCTGCACCTGGAGCAAAAGCAGCTACCCCAGCCAAACCTAAGGAGACAGTTGATAATGCAAAAAAATAAAAATACAGTAAAAGCAATAAATAGAAATGTTAGGTCTAGTCCAAGAAAAATAAATCTTTTACTTAAAAACATAAGGGGAAAAAAAGCTGATGTTGCCATAAGAGATTTATCTTTTGCTAGACAAAGAATAGCATCAGAAATTAAAAAAACTGTCCAATCAGCAGTAGCTAATGCTGAGAATAATAATCAATATGATATCGATAATTTATATATTAAAGAAGCATATGTTGGAAAGTCAATAGTTCTTAAAAGATTTAGACCGAGAGCTAAAGGTAGAGCTAGTGGAATAAAAAAACCATATACAAATTTAACAATAATATTATCTGAAAATAATAAAAATAACGAGGAATTACATGGGTCAAAAAGTTAATCCTATAGGATTTAGACTTGGCATTAATAGAGGATGGGATTCTGTCTGGTTTTCAAAGAAACGAGACTATGGAAAGCTCTTAATAGAGGATTATAAAATTAGAGAATACGTTAAGAAAAACGTGGTAAATTCCGGAGTCTCACAAGTTTTAATAGAAAGAACATCCAAAAAATGCATTGTATCTATTTATACTTCAAGACCAGGATTTGTAATTGGTAAAAAAGGTTCAGACATTGAAAAGATTAAAAATAATCTGTCAAAAATATCTAATACAGAAGTAAGCTTAAATATTAAAGAAGTAAAAAAACCGGAATTAAATGCATACCTTGTAGCTGAAAATATCGCACAACAGCTTGTTAAAAGAATAGCTTTTAGAAAAACAATGAAGAGAGCAATCCAATCTGCATTAAGACTTGGCGCTAAAGGAATAAGAGTTTGTTTGGCTGGGAGATTAGCTGGAAATGAAATTGCTAGAACTGAATGGCTAAGAGAAGGAAGTGTACCTCTTCATACATTTAGAGCTGAAGTTGATTATGCAGAAGCAGAAGCTTTAACAGCATATGGAATTATAGGTGTAAAAGTTTGGATTTACAAAGGGGAAGTATTTTCAAACAAAATAAATAAAAAAGAAAAGGATAAAGAGAATGTTACAACCAACAAGAACAAAATATAGAAAAGCCCACAAAGGGAGAATCCATGGAACAGCTGCAAGAGCAGCAACCTTAAATTATGGTCAGTATGGGCTAAAAGCTATACAGCCTGATAGGGTAATAGGAAAACAAATAGAGGCAGCTAGAGTAGCTTTAACAAGATACATGAAAAGAACTGGAAAAGTTTGGACAAGAGTGTTTCCTAATATACCAGTATCAAAAAAACCAACTGAAGTGAGAATGGGAAAAGGAAAAGGTAATCCAGAATATTGGGCTTGCAGAGTAAAACCTGGAAGAATAATTTTTGAGGTAGATGGTATTGATGAACCAACAGCTAGAATAGCGTTATATAAAGCTTCAACAAAATTACCAATAAAAACTAAATTTATTAAAAGATTTTAAAAATGAAAAGTAAAGAAGTAAATAAATTAAGTAAAGATGAATTAGAGAGCAAAATTGCTTCTTTAAAAAAGGATTTATTTAATTTTAGGTTTAGAAAAATAAATGGTCAAATGGAAGACACATCAAAAGTTTCGATGATAAAAAAAGATTTAGCTAAAATATTAACCAAATTAAATGTAAAGAAATAATATGAGTAAAAAAATTTTAAAAGGTAAAGTAGTTAAAGATAAAAATGATAAAACAATTGTTGTTTTAGTAAAAAGAAAATACATGCATCCATTTTTTAGTAAAGTAATTACTTCATCTAAAAAATATCATGCGCATGATGAAAACAATAAATTTAAGGTAGGAGACGATGTTAAGATTATTGAATCAAAACCATTTTCAAAAATGAAAAAGTGGGAGGTAATTAGCAAGTGATACAAGTACAAACAGAATTAAATGTTGCAGATAATACTGGTGCACGTAGGGTTGAATGCATAAAGGTCCTTGGAGGATCAAAAAGAAGATATGCATCAATAGGTGATAGTATTGTTATTAGTGTAAAAGATGCAATTCCTAACGGAAAAGTTAAAAAAGGTTCTGTGCAAAAGGCTGTAGTAGTAAGAACAAAATATTCAATACACAGACAAGATGGAAGCTCTGTAAAATTTGATAATAACGCAGTCGTGATTATAGATGAAAAAGGTGAACCTATAGGAACTAGAATTTTTGGTCCAGTTACACGAGAGTTAAGAGCTAAAGGTCAGACTAAAATTATATCACTAGCACCGGAGGTATTATAAAAATGATAAAAAAAGGAAATCAAGTAGAAATTCTATCAGGGAAAGACAAAGGTAAAAAAGGTGAAGTGATCGAAATATTAAAAAGTGAATATAGAGCAAAAGTTAAAGGCATTAACCTTATAAAAAAACATGAAAAAACAACCAAAGAAAAAAAAGGTGGAATAATTACAAAAGAAAACTTTATTCATATTTCAAACTTAAAGTCTTTAGATAACAATGAAAAAAAAATTAAAAGTAAGGATAAAAAATAATGATACCAAGATTAAAAGAACAATATGAAAAAAAGATCATAATTGATCTTCAAAAAGAATTTTCATTAAAAAATAAATTTATGGTTCCAAAAGTCACAAAAGTTATTTTAAATATGGGATTAGGATCTAGTGCTAGTGATAAAAAAATTCTACAAAATTGTATTGAAGACATGTCCTTAATTAGTGGACAAAAACCTATTGTTACAAGATTTAAAAAATCTATATCTAATTTTAAATCTAGAAAAGGAACTCCAGCAGGAGTGAAAGTAACGCTTAGAAAAAATAGAATGTACGAATTTATAGATAGACTAGTTAATATAGCTTTACCAAGAATCAAAGATTTTAGAGGCTTAAGTGAAAAAGGATTTGATAATTTTGGTAATTATACATTTGGTATCAAAGAGCACATAATATTTCCGGAAATAAATTTTGATAAAGTTGATAGGATAAGAGGAATGGATATAACTCTATGCACAACATGCGCAGATAAAAAGATTTCATTTGCACTATTAAAAGCAATGAATTTTCCATTTTATAAAACAAAAAGCAAGAAGGAGGTTAATTAAATTTTTATGGCAAAAACTAGTGCAATACAAAGAAATTTAAAAAGAATAAAGCTTTCAAAAAAATTCTTAAAAAAAAGAGAAGCTTTAAAGAAAATTATTAAAAATAAAAAATTGCCGTTAACAGAGAGATTTGAAGCTCAATTAAAATTGGCAAAAATACCAAGAAATTCAGCAAGAACAAGAATTAGAAATAGATGCGAAATTACAGGAAGACCGCATGGTGTTTATAGAAAATTAAGAATTTCTAGGATTGCCCTACGAGAATTGGCTTCAAGTGGAAAAATTCCTGGAATGACAAAATCTAGTTGGTAAAAATTAAGGAGGAAAATGAGTTTTACAGACCCAATTGCAGATATGATTACGAGAATTCGTAATGCACAGCTTAGAACTTTAAATACAGTAAGCATACCCAATTCTAAGCTTCGCTCAAGAATTCTAGATGTTTTAAAGGAAGAAGGCTATATATCAAACTACAAAATTGAATCAGACAAAGGAAATAATAAATTTTTGTTAGTTGATTTAAAATATAATAATGGAGTTCCAGTAATAAGAGAAATATCAAGAGTGTCAAAGCCAGGCAGAAGAATTTATACAAAAGCTGACAGCATACCTAAAATTCAAAATGGACTTGGTATAGCTATAGTTTCTACTTCAAAAGGAATTATGTCGGATAATAATGCGAGATTAAAAAAAATTGGTGGTGAAATAATTTGTAGAGTATTTTAAATATTTATGTCTAAACTTGGAAAAAAACCTATATCAATACCAAAAGACACTAAGGTAAAAGTGGAAAGTGGTAAATTAATTTTAACTGGACCTAAAGGGTCGCGTGAGTTAAGCATCAATGATAAAATTTTTTCTTTATCAATAGAAAATGATAAAAATATTGCGCTAAAAAAGAACAATAAAAGCGACACCTCTAATATTATGTGGGGAACAACAAGAAGTATAATAAATAGTGCTCTTATCGGCGTTTCTACTGGACATGAAAAGATACTTGAATTGAGTGGTGTAGGATTTAGAGCAAATTTAAAGGGAAATATATTAAATTTACAAATTGGTTTAAGTCACGACGTATCATACCCAATACCTGATGGAATAAAAATCAACGTAGAAAAAAATACTGTTATTAAAATTTCAGGAATTGACAAAGAATTAGTTGGTAAAGTTGCATCTGAAATAAAAATGATGAAGCCAGTAGAACCTTATAAAGCAAAAGGAATTAAAGAAAGAGGCCAATTTGTTTTAAGAAAAGAAGGAAAAAAGAAATAAATGTCTAATATTTTATACAGAAAAAGAGCTCAGAGAGTAAGAAGAAAGCTTAAAAAATATAATAAAGGAAGATTTAGATTAACAGTGTACAGATCTTCCAAAAATATATCTGCTCAAATAATTGATGATATTAATAAAAAAACATTGATATCATCAACATCTAATAAAAAAGATAGTAAAAATAAGAAAAAAGTGGATAGATCTCTTGAGGTGGCACAAATATTAATTAAGAAGGCAGCAGAAAAAAAAATTACCAAAGTTTATTTTGATAGAGGCAGATATAAATATCATGGTAGGATTAAATCTTTTGCCGAAGCTTTGAGAAAAGGAGGGTTAACTTTTTAATAAATCATATGGAAAACGTTGAATTAAAAGATAAGTTAGTTTCAGTAAATAGAATTACCAAAGTTGTAAAAGGTGGTAGAAGATTTGCTTTTTCAGCACTTGTTGTTGTTGGTAATTTTGCCGGTTCCATAGGCGTTGGTCATGCTAAAGCTAAACAAGTACCTGATGCTATAAAAAAAGCTACTCAAACAGCTAAAAATAATTTATTTAAAATACCTTTAAGAGAAGGAAGAACTTTGCATCACGATGTTTTGTGCAAAGATGGAGCAGGAAAAGTTTTATTAAGATCGGCACCTTCAGGTACAGGTATTATAGCAGGCGGACCAATAAGAGCTGCTTGTGAAGTGCTTGGAATCAAGGATATAGTTGGTAAATCCATGGGATCATCTAACCCTATTAATGTTTTAAGAGCATGTATAAAAGGTTTAAAAAGTCAAAAATCTCCAAAACATATAGCTAACACAAGAGGAAAAAATATTGCCGAAATTACTAAAAAGAAACAATAAGATATTATTTATGCAACTAAACACATTAAAACCAAAAATTACAAAACAAAAAAAAAAGAGACTAGGCAGAGGAATAGGCTCTTCTAAAGGAAAAACTTCAGGAAGAGGACACAAGGGCCAAAAGTCAAGATCTGGTGTTGCTATTAAAAGTTTTGAAGGAGGGCAAATGCCTTTGTATAGAAGGTTGCCTAAAAGAGGATTCAATAAAATTAAAAATAATAAAAATCTAGCAATAATAAGTTTATCAAAAATTGATTTAATTATTAAAAAACATGCAAGTATAACAAAAGATAAAATTAATCTTACAAATTTACAAAAATTTAAATTAATTAATAAAAAATACAATAAATTAAAGCTGCTTGGACCTGGTGATTTAAAACAAAAATTAACTTTTGAAGTTAATGCGATTTCAAAATCAGCCAAGGAAACTATAGAGAAATCTGGCGGAAGAGTTACTTTGGTTAAATAATATAGAAATAAAAAAATGGCAAACGGTACTAATGATACGGGTTTTTTTTCTAAAAGTAATGATTTAAGAAATAGAATTTTCTTTACTATTTTTATTCTTGCGATCTATAGATTGGGAACTTATGTACCTTTACCCGGAATTGATCCAGAGTCTTTAAAAACATTGATGCAATCAACTCAAAAAGGATTGATTGGAATGTTCAATGTTTTTTCTGGTGGAGCAGTTAGTAGAATGGCTATATTTGCTTTAGGTATAATGCCTTATATTTCATCTTCAATTATTATTAATTTACTTACTGGAGTTTCAGAAACTTTTAAAAATTTAAAAAATCAAGGAGAGATTGGTAGAAAAAAAATTACACAATACACAAGATATGGAACAGTTTTACTTGCTACGATTCAAGGTTATGGAGTATCAGTTGGACTTGAAAATTCGGGATCAGTAGTTATTGAACCAGGTTTTTATTTTAAATTAACAACTGTTATTACCTTAGTTGCAGGAACTATTTTTTTAATGTGGTTGGGTGAGCAAATAACGCAAAGAGGAATTGGAAACGGAATATCTTTAATAATATTTTCTGGAATAGTTGCAGAGATCCCACGAGCATTAGCTACAACTTTTGAACTTGGTAGAACAGGAGCTTTGTCAGCCTCAACTATAATATTTATTTTTCTTCTTATAATTGTAACTGTTGCCTTTATAGTTTTTATTGAAAGGGCAATAAGGAAAATATTAATTAATTATCCAAAAAGACAAATGGGAACAAAAATTTATGGTGGTGAATCTTCTCATTTACCTTTAAAAATTAATACAGCGGGAGTTATTCCTGCTATTTTTGCTTCGGCATTATTATTATTACCAATAACTTTTACAAATTTTGGGTTTTCTGATACAGAAACTTTTATAGATTTTTCTTCTTTATTTTCTCAGGGAAAACCTTTGTATATGCTTTTGTATGCTTCAGGTATAATATTTTTCTCTTTTTTTTATACCTCAATAGTTTTTAATCCTAAAGAAACTGCTGAAAATTTAAGAAAACATGGTGGTTATGTTCCGGGTATAAGACCTGGTGAAAGAACTGCATTTTATATAGAAGAAATTTTGACAAAATTAACTACAATTGGAGCTTTATATCTAACTCTAGTGTGTTTAATGCCTGAGTTTTTGATATCAAAATATCCCATCCCATTTTATCTTGGAGGAACTTCCGTATTAATAGTTGTGGTTGTTGCAATGGATACTGTTTCTCAAGTTCAAACAAGATTAATGAGCCAACAATATGAGTCTTTAATAAAAAAAACTAAGTTTGGAAGATAGTAAAGTGAATATAATTTTGTTTGGACCTCCAGGAGCTGGAAAAGGAACTCAAGCTGATCACTTAGTAAAATATTTTAAACTTCATAAGGTTTCCACTGGAGATTTACTTAGAAATGAAATTAATAATAAAACTGAATTAGGTAATAAAATTAAAATCATAATAGACAAAGGCCAACTTGTTTCCGATGATATTATTAATAATTTAATAACTAATATTTTATCTAATAAAAAATTCTATGACCGTTTAATTTTTGATGGTTATCCAAGAAATATAGATCAGGCCATAAATTTAGATCATCTTGTTAAAAAATATAATCAAAAAATATCTTGTGTACTTAGCCTTAATGTTGAAAAAGAAATAATTATTAAAAGAATTTTAGGAAGGCAAACCTGTTCAAAATGTGGGTTAATTTTTAATGAGTATTTTTATCCTGCAACGGACAAAAATCATTCTTGCGATATAAAATTTTTAGAGAAACGCTCTGATGATAACGATAAGACAATTTTAAATCGTTTAGAAACTTATTTAGTTAAAACTTTACCTATATTAGATTATTATAAAAAACTAAATTTGCTTCATGAAATTAATGGAAAGGCAAGAATTGATGATATTTTTAAGGAAATAAGCGCTATATTGGCTTCTTTAGAGGCTTGACTTTGTAAACCTTATTTATATAAATATCGCTTTTAGATATCGGATCTCAGATTAATTATGGCACGTATAGCTGGAGTAAATATCCCACAGAATAAAGTTGTTCATGTAGCTTTAACTTACATTCATGGTATTGGAAAAAAATTTTCAAACGATATATGCGTTAAGTTGAACATTTCTAAAAATAAAAGAGTTAATAGTTTAACTGAGGATGAAGTTTTGAAAATTAGGGAATTTATTGATCAAAATTATAAAGTAGAAGGTGATCTAAGAAGAGAAATTTCATTAAATATTAAAAGACTTGTTGATCTCGCAACATATAGAGGTTCTAGACATAAAAAAAAATTACCAGTAAGAGGCCAAAGAACTCATTGCAATGCAAGAACAAGAAAAGGTAAAGCGATAGCAATAGCTGGGAAAAAATTAACACCATTAAAAAAATAATTATATGAATAAAGATTCATCTAAAACTAAGAAGGAACCAACAAAAGAAAAAATTGAAAAACCAGAGAAGGTAAAAAAAGTAAAAAAAATTAAGAAAAATATTACTTCTGGTATAGCATATGTGCAGGCTACATTTAACAACACAATCGTCTCTATTACTGATGATAGTGGAAATGTAATAGCATGGTCTTCTGCTGGATCTAAAGGATTTAAAGGATCAAGAAAATCTACACCTTATGCAGCTCAAATTGCTGCAGATACTGCAGCAACAAAAGCTCAAGAACATGGATTAAAAATTCTTACAGTAAAGTTAAAAGGTCCTGGTTCAGGAAGAGAAACTGCGTTAAGAGCATTACAGTCTAGAGGCTTTAAAATTTTGTCTATAAAAGATGAAACACCAATGGCACACAATGGGTCAAGGCCACCAAAAAAAAGAAGGGTATAAAAAAGTATGGAAAATCCAATAATAAATCACAATTGGAAAGATTTAATCAAACCAAGCAAATTAAATATACAAAGCAGTGATGATAAGTCGTTAACTACTGTGACCGCAGAACCTTTAGAAAAAGGATATGCGTTGACTATAGGAAATTCTTTAAGAAGAATTCTTTTATCTTCAATTCAAGGCTCTGCTATTACAGCTATTCAAATTGATGGAGTTCTGCACGAATTTTCTTCAATTAAGGGAGTAAGAGAAGATGTAACCGATATTGTTTTAAATGTTAAACAACTGTCAATTCAAGTTATGTCGGAAGAACAAAAAAAATTAATACTAGATGTTAAAGGGCCAGGTGAGATTAAAGCAAAAGACTTACAACCAAATCCTGATGTAAAAATTTTAAATCCAGATTTAGTTTTGTGTCATTTAGACGAAAATACAAAATTTTATATGGAATTAATAGCTAGCAGAGGAAAAGGTTACCGACCTGCCGAAAGAAATAAAAAAGACGATTCACCATTAGGACTTATAGCAATTGATTCATTATTTTCTCCAGTTAAGAAAGTTTCTTATACAGTTGAAAATGCTAGAGAAGGCAAATCTTTAGATTATGATAAATTAGTCATGAATATTGAAACTGACGGTTCATTACCAGCCGAAGATGCAATTGCATATGCAGCTAGAATTTTTCAAGATCAACTTTCATTATTTGTAAACTTTGAGGAACCAACCGAAATAGAAAAGAAACCAAAAAAAGTTGAACTAGAATTTAATAAAAATTTATTAAGAAAAGTTGACGAATTAGAACTTTCTGTTCGATCTATGAATTGTCTTAAAAATGATAATATAATTTATATTGGTGATCTAGTTCAAAAAACTGAACCTGAGATGTTACGAACTCCAAATTTTGGTAGAAAATCACTTAATGAAATTAAAGAGGTTCTTAATTCAATGTCTCTTTATTTAGGTATGGAAATACCAAATTGGCCACCTGAAAATATAGCTGAATTATCAAAAAAATTAGAAGAAAATACATAATATAATCATGAGACATAAATTTGGTTACAGAAAATTAAATAGAACTTCAGAACACCGCAAAGCATTATTTAAAAATATGCTAAACTCATTAATTAAATATGAACAAATAACAACTACTTTACCTAAGGCTAAAGAATTAAAGCCTAAGATCGACAAAGTTATAACATTAGGTAAAAAAAATAATTTAACATCAAAAAAAAATTTATTTACCCAATTACAATCAAAAACATCTGTAGATAAGCTGGTAAAAATTCTTTCCCAAAGATATGTTAAACGTAATGGGGGTTACTCTAGAGTAATTAGAGCTGGTTACAGATATGGTGATGATGCACCAATGGCAGTAATTGAATTAATAGATAGAGATGTTCAGGCGAAAAAAGTTGATGTAAAGAAAAAAGCTCAAGAAGTTGAAAAAACTCAACCTGAAACTAAATCAAAAGAAAACGAAAAGAAAAAAAAATCTAAAAAGTAAGTTATTTATATTGGTTTTAAATTGTTGCTTTAGATAGTAACATAAAATTATTTTTTATTATGAAGACCTTTTATATTAAAAGTGATTTTGTAAATTCGCGACTTGATAGATGGTTTAAGAGATCAGTTAGTCAAGTTCCTCAATCCTTAATTGAAAAAAATATAAGAAAAGGAAATATTAAAGTTAATAGTAAAAAAGAAAAAAGTTCCTATAAACTTAAAATAAAGGATGAAATTACAATACGTAATTTCAACTTTATTTCTAATAAGCATAAAGCAATTAATAAAAAATATGAACCTACAAAAAAAGATTTAATCAAAACTTCAAGTATTTTTCTTGAAAATAATGAGAATTTTGTAGTAATAAATAAACCAGCTGGTATAGCCGTTCAATCTGGCACTAAATCAAAAAAGAATATTTTAGATATATTACGTAATACAAATGAATTTGAAGGTTTTTTTCCATATCCAGTACACAGAATAGATAAAGAAACGTCAGGCATACTAATAGTTGCTAAAAATAGAAAGTACGCTCAGTTGTTCACTTCATTATTTCGCATAAGAAAAATTCATAAAACTTATTTAGGAATTATACTAGGTGCTTTTAATGAAAATAAAGGCACCTTAAAAGATGAATTATATTATTATGAAGGTAATAAAAAAACTAAGGCATTAGCAATTACACATTATAAAGTTTTAGACACTAATAATAATTATTCATTATTAAAATTAAACCCAGAAACTGGAAGAAAACATCAGTTAAGAAAGCAACTGCTAATTCATGGACATCCTATTATTGGGGATTCAAAATATAGAATTACTGAAAAATACTTAAATAAAAAAAATGAACTAATGCTTCATGCATACAAAATTAAATTTTCAATATCAGGAACAAGATATAATTATACTGCTGAACCTCCAGATGTATTTCAAAAAAATCTTAAAGAAAAATATTTAAAAATTTATCAATAATTACTTTTTCAATATTTTTATAATCAACTATACCTATATCTTTTAAGCTAGTTATACCTTTATTTTTAATACCACATGGAATAATTCCATTGTACATCTTGAGATCATTTTTTACATTTAATGCAAAGCCATGGTATGCTACCCACCTTTTAACTTTAATACCAATAGCCGCTATCTTCATTTGTTTATTTTTTTCTCCAACCCATACTCCAATATTTTTTCTATCTGGATAAGATTTAATTTTATATTCATTTAGTATATCCATAATACACTTTTCTAATTTATTGATTAATTTTCTTATGTCTTTTTCTCTCTTATTTAAGTTAAGAACAAAATAGACTACTTTTTGACCTGGCCCATGGTAGGTGTGTTTTCCACCTCTATTTGTTTTAATTACTTTTATGCTTTTATCTAAAAGGTCAGTATTTTTAGAACTTACACCTGCAGTATATACGGGTTTGTGTTCAAGCACCCATAATAATTCATCTTTTTTACCTAAAAAAACGTCATGTGCTCGTTTTTCAAGGATCTTCATTGATTTTGAGTAATCAATTGATTTTACGCTATTTTTTACTTCTATATTCATTTTACATTTGTGATTCTAAAAAAAATCAACTAAACCAGTTTCAAAATTTAATAAACATATACTTTTATGAGTTTAACAAAAAAAATATCAGATAAAAAAGTAAATTTTGAGTTTAATAAGGAATTCATTAATCTTTTTAGTAAAAAAATCAAAGATAATGATACAAATTTTTTAGATAAAACTTTGCAAGAGCTACATCCTGCAGATTCCGCTGATATAATTGAAAATTTAATTCCTGAAGATAGATCAAAGCTTATTGAATTAGAAGGTTTTAGATTAGATCCTGAAATTTTTATAGAATTAAATGAATCTATACAAACAGAAGTATTTATACTTTTGTCTATAGAATCGATAGCAAATATTCTTAAACATTTAGAATCTGACAATGCATTAAAAATCTTAGAAAATTTAGATGAAAAAAAGAAAAATATCGTATTAGATAAACTTCCACCAAAAGATAGATTTTTGCTTCAAGAAGGACTTAAATCGCCTGAAGATTCTGCCGCTAGAATAATGCAAAGAGAGTTTACAGCAATACCAAGCGATTGGTCAGTAGGTCAAACCATAGATTATTTGAGAGAAAATAAAGATTTGCCTGAAGAATTCTTAGAGATTTTTATTGTAGATAGTAATTTCAAACCAATAGGCACAGTACCTTCATCAAAAGTTTTGAGAACTGCCAGAGAATCGAAAATGAATTCAATAATGAAGGAAACGCAGGTTTTGATACCAGTTAGCATGGACAAAGAAGAAGTTGGTCATATTTTTGAAAATTATAATTTAGTTTCAGCAGGTGTTGTTGATAAAGACAATAAGCTAGTTGGAATGATTACCGGTGATGATGTTTTTACTGTTCTTAAAGAAGAAGCCGAAGAAGATGTTTTAAGATTAGCTGGAGTAGGAGATGAAGAAATTACCGATAGTGTTTTACAAAAAACAAAAAGAAGATTTAATTGGTTGTTACTAAACTTGCTTACAGCTTTATTAGCTACTTGGGTGATAAGTAAATTTGGTGCAACAATTGAACAAATGATAGCTTTGGCATTTTTAATGCCGATAGTTGCATCAATGGGTGGAAATGCAGGCATGCAGACGTTAGCCGTAACTATTAGAGCTCTAGCTACAAAGGAATTATCATCTGGAAACTTTGGAAAAATTGTATCAAAAGAATTTATTATAGGAATTTTAAATGGAATTATTTTTGCTATTATTACAGGAGCAATAGTTCAATTATGGTTTAAAGAATTTAATTTATCCATTTTAATAGCTGCAGCTATGGTATTAAATATGATAGTAGCTGGCTTGTTTGGTATTTTGGTTCCAGTGACTCTTAAAAAATTTAATATTGATCCGGCGATTGCATCCAGTGTTTTTGTTACCACAATTACAGATGTGATTGGATTTTTATCTTTTTTAGGTTTAGGAGCCTACTTTTTTTATAGCTAAAGATTGTCAATTAATCTTATTGATTTAAGGTAATAAGCAATAAAAATTTTGTAGTAATTTTCTTTTTTATAAGGTTTTATAATTTTGTTAATATCTAAAACTTTAATATAATCAATTTTTTTTATACCAACTCTTATAATTATTTTTTTAATTTCACCAAAAGAAATTTTATTTTTTATTAACATATTTTTTTTATTTTTTAAAATATTATATATCTTGGAAGCAATTTTTTTTTCATCTAAAGACAGTAAAAAATTTCTTGAAGATAAAGGAACACCATTTTTTTCTCTTATGGTTTTGCATCCAATTATTTTAATTTTTGGATAATTTTTTTTTACAAAATCCTTAATTAAAATTAGTTGCTGCATATCTTTTTTCCCCAAGTATATTTTTTTTGGGTTAATTATTTTTATAAATCTATTAATTATATCTATCACAGCTTTAAAGTGTCCTGGTCTATTTTTGCCACATAATTTTTTTTCAAATGAATTAATTTTAATTTTCTTACTCGTAGTATTTGAATAAATTTGCTTAGTGATAGGTAAATAAAGTATATCAATTTTTAACTTTTTTAATTTTGATATATCATTCTTTAAATTTCTAGGATACTTATTAAAATCACTTTTTTTATTAAATTGTGGTTTGTTAATATATATAGATACGACAGTTTTTTTACACTCATCAATACATCTTTTTATTAAAGAAATATGACCTTTGTGGATAGCTCCCATTGTGGGCACAAACCCTAAGTTTGTTTCATTCTGTATAATTTTTGTAAGTTTATTTTTGTCAGAAATTATTTTCATTTGTAAATTTTAAATATTATATGTAAAAGAAAGCAATGATTAAACAGGCTATTATTCCATTAGCTGGATTAGGAACTAGATTGCTACCATTAACAAGTGTTATTCCAAAAGAGCTTCTACCGATAAACGGTAAGCCCGGACTTGAATATATATTAGAAGAATGCCTTCAATCAGGAATAACTGAAGTTATATTTATAATATCAAAAAGAAAAAAAGCAATTAAACAATACTTTTACAACGACTCTTTTTATAAAAAATTAATTAAAAAAAATAAAAATAAAAGATTAATAGATGAGTATAAAAAAATAAAAAAATACAAAAAAATGATAAAATTTGTTTATCAAAATTCACCAAGAGGAACTGGTGATGCTGTTCTTAAATGTAAAAATTTAATTAAGTCAAATTTTTTTTTAATGATGATGCCAGACGATTTAATTATTAAAAATAATTGTACAAGATCAATGATTGCTCTACATAAAAAGTATAAATCATCAATAATTGCTTCAAAAAAAGTTCAAAATGATAATGTATCTAGGTGGGGAATTTTTAAAGTTAAAAAAATTAATAAAAGAAATTTTGTTATTAAAGATGTTATAGAAAAACCAACAATAAAAAAAGCCCCCTCAAGATATGCCGTTATTGGAAGATATATTTTAACTAAAAAAATATTTAAAGTTTTAGAGAAACAAAAACCTGGTCAAAATGGAGAAATTCATATCACAGATTCTATTAGAACATTGATATTAAGACAAAATAAATTTATTGGCCATATTTTTGCTGGAAAGTATTTAGATTGTGGAACAATGAAAGGTTATATAAATTCAACATTAGAAATTTCAAAAAATAATATATGAAAATATGTATGGTAGGGACAGGCTATGTTGGTTTAGTAAGTGGAGCTTGTTTTGCTGATCTTGGAAATATAGTTTATTGTGTTGATAAAGATAAAAAAAAAATTGATAAGTTAAATTCTGGAGAAATTCCTATTTATGAACCTGGATTAGATGAAATTGTCAAAAAGAACTATCAATCCAACAGATTAAAATTCACTCAAAATTTAAGCAATGCAGTTAAGGTCTCCGATATAATATTTATTTGTGTAGGAACCCCAACTTCAAAAAAAAATAAATCTGCAGATTTAAGTTTTGTATTTAATGTTGCAAAAGAAATTAGCAAAAATATTAATAAATTTAAAATTATCGTAACTAAATCAACAGTACCTGTAACTACTGGTGATAAAATAGAAAAGATAATTTCAAAAAAAAGAAGCAAAAAATTATTTGAAGTTGTTTCAAATCCTGAATTTCTTCGTGAAGGTGATGCTGTAAGAGATTTTAGATTTCCTGATAGAATAGTAGTTGGATGTAATAATAAAAAAATAATTAAGAAATTAGAATTTTTATATGAACCGTTAATAAAAAAAGGTTGCATATTTTTTTCCACTAACAGAAGAGGAGCAGAAATGATTAAATATGCATCGAACGCTTTTTTAGCCACAAAAATATCTTATATTAACGAAATTGCTAATTTTTGTGAAAAAACTAAAGTAAATATAGAAGATGTATCTTTAGGCATGGGTTTAGATAAGAGAATAGGAGGACGTTTCTTGCGTGCTGGTCCTGCCTATGGAGGTTCATGCTTTCCTAAAGATACTAAGGCTATTACTGTTACAGCTGATTCATATAAAACAAATCTTTCAATAATTAAAGCTGTTATTAAGTCAAATTCTAATAGAAGAATGTTATTAATTAAAAGAATAGATAAAATTTTATCAAACAAAATAAAGAATAAAAAAATTACAGTTCTTGGAGTTACATTTAAGCCCAATACAGATGACATGAGGGAGTCTACAAGCTTATTAATGCTGCCGTATTTGAATAAAAAGGGAGCAAAAATAACCTATTATGATCCCTCAGGAGAAAAAAATGTTTTTAATAAACTTAAAAACGTTTCATTTTCACATAATATTATACATGCATGTTTAAAGGCCGACTTAGTTATTATTCATACAGAGTGGGATGAATTTAAAAGTATCGACTTTAAAAAAATATGTAAAAATAAAAATCTAAAAGTTTATGATATGAGAAATTTATATTCCTCAGATAAAATGAAAAAAATAGGTGTAAATTATTATTCTATAGGTAGATAAATTTAAACAGTTTCAAAAATAGCATCAATTTCAACAGCAACACCCAAGGGTAGAGAATTAGTACTTACAGCAGCTCTAGCATGTTTTCCATTATCACCAAAAACAGCTGACAATAATTCAGAAGCTGGATTTATAACTTTAGGCTGATCTATAAAGTCATCTGCAGAATTAACAAAGCCAGTAATTTTTATACAGCTTTTAATTTTATCAAGATCTCCACCAACAGCCTTTTTGACTTGAGCTAATATATTAATAGCGCAAAATTTTGCGGCTTTTTGACCATCTTCAAGAGATAAGTCTTTACCAATTTTACCTTTTATTGCTTTACCATCTTGTCCTATAGGCAGCTGTCCTGAAACAAAAATTAGTTTACCTGATTTTTTGAAAGCTACATAAGCTCCAACAGGATCAGGAGCATTTGGTATTTCTATTTCTAATTTTTTTAAATTTTCAGAGATAGACATTAATTTTTTTTAGCCCGTCTACATTTAATTTTAGCAGCTAAGCCTGTAAAAGTTTTTGAACTATATTCATTACAAGATTTATTTGGATCAAATTCTTTCTTTTTTTTTCCTTTCAATGTCAAGGATTTAAAGATTCCTTTTTTTTCTGATGGTTCTAAACCACTTTTACATCTTTTATAATCTGCTAGCCCTGAGAGTGTTTTAGTAGAATACTGCGAGCAATCTTTAGTGCCCCATACTTTACCTATAAGTTTATCCTCACCAGTTTTTATTTGATTTTTTATTTTTTCAAGTTTAGATTCCGCAAATGCTGTACTAGTTAAAAATAAAAAAATTAATATATATAAAAAATTTTTCATTTTGTTCTTCTTTTTCCTTTCTTGTTTTTATCATATTCTTTTCTTTTCTCAATTAAAATTAAAGCATCATCCATAGTTAATTCAGTTGGGTCTTTTTCTTCAGGTATTGTAGCATTAATAGATTTATATTTAATATAAGGCCCAAATTTTCCTTTCATAACTCTTACAGGTTTCTTATCTTCAGGATGTTCGCCCAAATGTTTAATTTCAGACGAAGAAACTCTACCAGGTTTAGCTTCAGCTATCATGGTAACAGCTCTATTTAAACCTATAGTAAATATATCTTCAACAGATTCAATTCTTGCAGATTTATTTTCACATTTTAAATAAGGTCCAAATCTTCCCGAGTTTAAGGTTATATCTTTTCCTGTATCAGGATGTTGACCGATTACTTTGGGTAATGAACATAAAAAATTTGCTCTTTGTAAGTCTATCGAGTCAATTGAGATACCTTTAGGAATTGAGACATTTTTGAAATTATTATTATCTTTTTCTTTTTTTTTCTTACTTTTTTTTGTCTTTTTAGTTTCTTCATCAGTAATTTCAGGAATTTTTTCATATTGAATGTATGGACCAAATCTTCCTACTTTTAAGTACATATCATTACCATTTTCATGTTTTCCAATTAATTTTGGTTCTGCTAATTGCGATTGTTGTGCAGCCTTTGCTTTTGATAAAGGTCTGGTAAATTTACATTCTGGATAATTTGAACAGCCAATAAAAGCACCACCACGGAAACTATTTTTTAAACTTAATTGACCATTCGCGCAAAGCTTGCATTTTCGATCAATATTACCATCATTATCCCTTTCAAATATTAAGGTGCCCAGACTATCATTCAATAAATCCAAAACTTCTCTTGTTCTTTTTTCCTTAACCTCAGTAACATTTTGGTTAAAATCCTTCCAAAACATCTCTAAAACTTTAATCCATCCTTCTTTTCCAGAAGTGATCTCGTCTAATTGATTTTCTAATCCAGCAGTAAAATTATAGTCTACATATTTAGAAAATAGTTTTTCTAAAAAAGCTGTTATTAATTTTCCTCTATCTGTCGGATGAAATCTTTTATTTAAAATTTCAACATAGCCTCTAGTTGATATTACAGAAATAATACTTGCGTATGTAGAAGGCCTTCCAATACCTAATTCTTCAAGTTTTTTTACTAAACTCGCTTCCGAATATCTAGGTGGTGGTTGTGTAAAATGTTGTTCATCTATAAGACTCTCAATATTAACAGGACCATTCGACATTTTAGGCAAAATGCTTTCACCATCTTCTTTTTTAGGATCTTTATAAATTTTTAAATAACCATCAAACTTAATTACTGATCCGGTAGTTTTTAAAATAGTTTGTTTGTTATCAGATGTAATTGTAATTGTGTTTCTATCAAATTGTGCTGATTGCATTTGAGAAGATAAAGCTCTACTCCAAATTAGATCATACAATTTATATTGGTCTGGACTTAAATATTTTTTTACTTTTTCAGGTGATTTATCAATATCAGTGGGTCGTATTGCTTCGTGAGCTTCCTGAGCATTCTTTGCTTTTTTGCCGGAATAATTTAGAGCATCTTTAGGAAGGTATTCATTTCCATATTCTTTTTTAATAAAATTTCTAAAGTTAGATACAGCTTCTTCTGAGATGTTTGTTCCGTCAGTTCTCATATATGTAATTAAACCTATAGTTTCTCCATCAATTTCAATTCCCTGATAAAGTTTTTGAGCAATTTGCATTGTTCTTGATGCACCTAATCCTAGTCTACCAGAGGATACCTGTTGAAGTGTTGATGTAGTGAATGGACCTGAAGGATTTCTACTTACAATTTTTGATGATATATCTGAAATATTAAATTTCATTTTTTTAATTCGTTCAGCTGCAGCATTAATATCTTCTTTATTTTTAAAGGAGAATTTTTCAATTTTGTTTCCCTCTAACAGTGAAATATTAGATGTTACTATATTATTATTTTTGTCTTTAAAGTTTACTTTTAAAGTCCAAAATTCCTTAGGATTAAACAATTCAATTTCATGTTCTCTTTCAGTAATTAATTTCAAAGCAACCGACTGAACACGTCCAGCAGATTTGGATCCTGGTAGTTTAGTCCACAAAATAGGGGAAATATTAAATCCAACTAAATAGTCTAATGCTCTTCTAGCCATGTATGCGTCGACTAAGAGTGGCTCAATATCTCTGGGATTTTCTATACCTTTCATAACAGCTTTTTTGGTAATTTCATTGAAAACAACTCTTTCTACCTTCTTATCTTTTAATAATTTTTTTTGGTCTAATACTTCTTTAACATGCCACGCGATAGCTTCACCTTCACGATCAGGGTCAGTTGCTAAAATTATTTTACTTGAGTCTGCCGCAGTATCGGTGATTTCTTTTAAATACTTTTTTGAAAAAGAATCAATTTCCCAAAGCATTTGAAAATTATTTTCTGGATCTACAGATCCATTTTTTGATGGTAGATCTCTTATATGACCATAACTAGCTAAAACTTTATAATCTTTACCAAGATATTTATTAATTGTTTTTGCTTTTGCTGGACTTTCTACAACTACAAGATTCATTTGTATTCCTTAAGAAACTTTAGTGTCAAATATAATTTGTTTTGTCAATTTAAGGTTTAAAAAATAGTAAAAAATGGCTTTATACTTAGATTCTTATTTTCTTTTCATTTTTGTTTTTAAGGTTCGCTATATTTTTTCTATGGGTAAATATAATTAAAATAAAAAAAATAAATAGTATTTTTGAATCAACAATCTGAGTAGAAGATAAAAATTCTGTAGAATTTATAAAAGTCTCCTTTATGAAATTTACAACAAAAATAGTCAAGGAAGCAAACATCGAAGATACTGAAGAGTATTTAAATATTAGTGATATTACCAACCAAGTGAAAGCAAATAAGAAAAATAATTGTAATGACAAGGCTGCAAGTATTCCAACATAAGTAGCAACTCCTTTACCACCTTTAAATTTTAACCAAATTGGAAAAAGGTGTCCCAAAAAAGCTAGAATGCAAGATAATTGAATTAATTCAGGAAAATATTTTGCTGAAATAAAAACTGGTAAGAAACCTTTTAGAATATCTAGGATAAGTGTTATTAAGGCTAAAAATTTATTTCCTGTTCTTAGTACATTTGTTGCTCCAATATTTCCAGAACCAATATTTCGTACATCTATCTTTCCAAAAATTTTTGTAACTAAAAAACCAAATGGTATTGAACCGCTGATGTACGAAAATAAAGTAACTAGAAAAATGTCCATTATAAATTAAATTCTTTCGTATGCTAATTCACCCTTAACAAATGTTTTTAATACTTGTCCTTGTAATTTTCTATTTTCGATTGGTGTATTTTTAGATTTTGATTTAAGTTTATCTTTATTAACTACCCACGGTTTATTTAAATCAAATATACATAAATCAGCATCTCTTCCTTTTTCAAGACTACCTTTATTAATACCTAGGATTTTAGCAGGACTTGAAGTAATCGAAGCTATTAATTTACTAAGTGTAACCGACTTATTGTGAAAAAGTTCTAGTGCTAAAGGAAGTAAAGTTTCAACACCAGTGGCACCAGTTGCTGCTTGAGAAAATGTTAATCTTTTTGATTCTTCATCTTCAGGCTTATGATCCGACACTATAACATCTATTATCTCATCATTGATTGCTTTAACTAAAGACTGTCTATCATTTTCTGTTCTAAGAGGAGGGGAGAGTTTTAAAAAAGTCCTAAATTCACCTATATCATTTTCATTAAGCGATAAATTATTAATTGATACACCGGTAGTAAAAACTTTACCCTCACTTTTTGCTTTTCTTATTACTGAAATCGTTTTTTCAGAAGATATTTGAGAAATATGATATCTACAAAAATATTCTTCAAGAAATGATAAATCTCTTTCAACAATAATTTTTTCAGCTAAAAAAGGTATTCCTTTTAATCCTAGTCTCGTAGAAATTTCACCTTCGTTTATTAATCCACCATTAGATAAAATATTATCCTCAGCATGTTGCATAATTAAAGATTGTGATTCACTAGCAAAATTCATAATCCTCGACATCACCTGAGGATCTTGAACAGTTTTTATTCCATCAGTAAAAGCAACTATTCCTTTTCTTTTAAGAAGACCAAATTCTGTCATTTGTTTACCATCTGCATTTTTTGTTAATGTAGCTGCTGGGAATATATTTATTCTAGATTTATCTCTACCTCTTCGTTTTAAAAAATCTACCATTGAAACATTATCTATTACCGGAGAAGTATTCGGCATAGAAACGACTGATGTAACTCCGCCAGATAAAGCTGCATTACTTAAAGTTCGAAAATTTTCTTTGTATTCAAATCCTGGTTCGCCTACAAAAACTCTCATATCGACTATACCAGGTATTAATACTTGTTTTTTCAGGTCTATTTTGTCAGCAGAAGAAGGCAAATTACCATTAGCCACTTTTTTTCCAACAGCTTTAATTAAACCTTTGGAATCGATAATTAAACCACCCATTTCATCAATTTTATTTTTTGGGTCAATTATTCTCGCGTTAATTAAGTATTTTTCTTTCATTAGTTTCTTTTACAAAAAATTTTTAAGCATGCCATTCTTACAGCTACGCCAAGTTCAACTTGTTCTCTTATTACGCTCCTGTTAATGTCATCAGCAAGATTGGTATCAATCTCAACACCTCTATTCATTGGGCCAGGATGCATTATTAATGCATTTTTTTTTGCTAGTTTTAATTTATCTGGTGTTAAACCAAAAAATTCGTAATACTCTCTGGCAGAAGGTAAAAAAGATCCTTGCATTCTTTCATTCTGCAGTCTTAACATCATAACTATGTCACAACTATCCAAACCTTTTTTCATGTCAGTAAAAGATTTTACTCCAAGACGTTCTATAGAGTGAGGTAGTAAAGTTTTTGGAGCAACTACATTTACTTCGGCCCCTAACATATTCATTAAGTATATATTTGATCTTGCAACTCTAGAATGAAGTATATCTCCACATATTGCTATTTTTAATCCTTCAACTTTGCCTCTCCTATTAATTATTGTTAATGCATCTAACAAAGCTTGTGTAGGGTGTTCTCTTCTTCCATCACCAGCGTTTATAACTGCGCAGTTTACTTTTTGTGATAATAAATTTGGAGCTCCTGAATCTTGATGTCTTATTACGATTATGTCGGGATGCATGGCATTCAATGTCATTGCTGTGTCAATTAAAGTTTCACCCTTTTTAATAGCAGAGTTAACAATATTCATAGACATAACATCCGCGCCAAGTCTCTTCCCAGCAAGTTCAAAAGAACTTTGAGTTCTTGTAGAAGGTTCAAAAAATAAATTAATTTGAGTTTTTCCTCTTAAAATATCTATTTTTTTTGAAGAGCTTTTGTTAAGAGTGATAAATGTTTTAGCCTGCTTTAATATTTCGGAAACTTGAGAAAAAGAAAGATCTTGTATACCTAAGAGGTGATTTTGTTCCAATTTAACAGCTTTAAGTTTTTTAATTATAGCCATTAAAATCAACTCTATAGCCCTTTGCAGGTAACTATGCAAGCATTTTAATCAATTAGATAAATAATCTATAGCTCCTTGCAGTATAAAGGCTGCTGCATTCATATCTAATTTGCTTACTCTATTGCTTATATTTGTCCCTAATTCTTTAGTAATTTTAAAGCTCGCTTCGCTAGAAAGACGTTCGTCCCACATTGTGACAGGAATAGTAATATTTCTTGATAGATTTTTAGCAAAATCGTTAGCAGATTGTGATGATTTGCCTAAAGAACCGTCCATATTAATAGGATTACCAATAACGATTCCTTTTATATTACTTTCATTAATAATTTCGTTTATCTGATTTATTAAAATATCAAATTTACTTTTTTGTATAGTTTTGAGAGGAGTAGCTATCTTTTTTTTTTCATCGCTTATAGCGAATCCCAGGTTCTTATTACCATGGTCAATTCCTAACAATCTAGAATTGTTTCCTATAATTGTCTTAAATTCATCAATACTGAGTATATTGTATGTTTTCATCTTAAATGCTATTTTCCTACTTATTTGCCAATAATCTCAAATGTCAATAGATAAAGATACAGTAAAACATATATCAAAATTAGCTAGAATCTCATTAGATGAAAAGAAAATTAATAATCTTTCTAAAGATCTGTCTTCAATAATGAAATTTATTGAAAAATTAAACAAGCTTAATACTGACAAAGTTACACCTCTTACTTCGATAATAAATGCTTCACTTAAATCAAGACCTGATGAAATAAAAGATGAAAAAATAAGAGATCAAATTTTAAAAAATTCACCAGAAAAAAACGAAGAATTTTTTGTTGTACCAAAGGTAATTGAATAGTATGTCAGATATATCAAAATTTTCTTTAACAGAAATAGTTAATGGAATAAAAAAGAAAGATTTTACCTCTGAAGAAGTAACAAAATCATTTATTGATAATTCTAAAAAATCTAAAAAATTAAATACATATATAACTGAATGTTTTGAAGATGCATTAAAATCTGCCAAAAATTTTGATAAAGAAAAAAATTATGAAGGTTTATTATCAGGCGTACCAATTGCTGTTAAAGATTTATTTTGTACAAAAAATATAAAAACTACTGCTGGAAGTAAAATTTTGCATAATTTTATTCCCACTTATGAGTCAACGGTTACTAACAACTTGTGGTCACAAGGTGCATTTTTGTTAGGAAAACTTAATTGTGATGAATTTGCAATGGGATCATCTAATGAAACTAGTTTTTTTGGAAGTGTTAAAAATCCATATGGAGATAAACTAGTTCCAGGAGGTTCCTCAGGTGGATCAGCTTCTGCTTTAGCAGCTGAACTTACACCAGCTACTATTGGAACTGATACTGGTGGATCTATCAGGCAGCCAGCTTCCTTTACTGGAACTGTTGGATTAAAACCAACTTATGGAAGATGTTCGAGGTGGGGCATAGTAGCTTTTGCATCTTCCCTTGATCAAGCAGGACCAATGACAAAAAATGTTAAAGATTGTGCTTTGCTATTACAGGCTATATCAGGTTATGACCCTAAAGATTCTACTTCTATAAATACTAAGGTTGACAGTTATTCTTCTAAACTAACAGAACAAGTTAAAGGACTAAAAATAGGAATTCCAAAAGAATATAGAGTTGATAACATGCCAAATGAAATTGATAATCTTTGGAAAAAAGGAATTGATTATTTAAAAGATGCAGGCGCAATAATAAAAAATATTTCTTTACCACACACAATGTATGCTCTTCCTGCTTATTATATAGTTGCTCCTGCTGAAGCATCTTCTAATCTAGCTAGATACGATGGAGTAAAATATGGTCATAGAGCTAAGGGTAAAAATTTAATCGAAATGTATGAAAATACTAGATCTGAAGGTTTTGGTGACGAGGTCAAAAGAAGAATTTTAATTGGAACATATGTCTTATCGTCTGGTTATTATGATGCTTATTATTTAAAGGCACAAAAAGTAAGACAGTTAATAAAGGATGATTTTGATAAAGCTTTTAAAGATGTAGATGCAGTACTTACTCCTTCTACGCCTAATTCAGCTTTCAAGATAGGTGATAAAACCGATGATCCTGTTTCTATGTATTTAAATGATATTTTTACAGTACCTGTAAATCTATCTGGTTTGCCAGCAATTTCAGTTCCGGCCGGTCATGATAAAAATAATTTACCCCTAGGCTTACAGCTTATTGGAAAGGCTTTTGATGAACAAACAATTTTAAATTTATCCCTTGCTATTGAAAAAAGGGCAAATTTTAAAAGAAATTATAAAAATTGGTGGACCTAATGAGTGAAAAAAAATTTGATTATTTTATAGATGGTAAAAATGATAAATGGGAGGTTATTATAGGCTTGGAGGTGCATGCTCAAGTATTATCTAAATCTAAACTTTTTTCTTCATCTCCTACTAAATTTGGCGCTGAACCCAACACACAAGTAAGCTTAGTTGATTCTGCTTTTCCTGGTATGCTTCCCGTGATCAATCAATTTTGTGTTGAGCAAAGTGTTAAAACAGGATTGGGTTTAAAAGCAAAAATAAATTTAAACTCAGTTTTTGATAGAAAAAACTATTTTTATGCTGATCTACCACAAGGTTATCAAATTTCACAATATAAGAATCCTATAGTTGGCGAAGGCGAAGTTATACTTGATATGCCTTACGGCACTAAAAAGATAGGTATCGAAAGACTTCATCTTGAGCAAGATGCTGGAAAAAGTATTCATGATATGGATCCTGAAAATTCTTTTGTAGATTTGAATAGATCTGGAGTTGCGTTAATGGAAATTGTTAGCAAACCAGACCTAAGATCACCTGAAGAGGTAAATTCATATATTAAAAAATTAAGATCGATCATGAGATATCTTGAGACTTGTGACGGAAACATGCAAGAAGGTTCACTAAGAGCAGATGTTAATGTGTCAGTTAGAAAAATTGGTGATAAAAAATTTGGTACCCGCTGCGAAATTAAAAATGTAAATTCGATTAAATTTATGCAAATGGCAATTGAGTATGAAGCTAGGAGACAAGTCGAACTATTGGAGTCTGGTAAAAATGTTAACCAAGAGACAAGATTATTTGATACAAAGAAAAATATTACAAGATCTATGCGATCAAAGGAAGACGCACATGATTATAGATATTTTCCAGATCCAGATTTATTGCCACTCAAATTAGATGAAAGTTTAATCAATAAATTAAAAAAAGGATTACCAGAGCTTCCAGATGAAAAAAAGGAGAGATTCATAAAGGATCATAATTTATCTCCTTATGAGGCAAACATATTAGTTTCTGAAAAAGAAATTTCAGAATATTATGAGGAAGTAATTAAAAAATGTGATAAAAAATTAGCTACTAATTGGATCACTGTTGAGTTATTTGCAGTATTAAATAAAAAAAATTTACCAATTTCACAATCACCTGTAAGTGCAAAGAATCTATCTTCATTAATTAAAATGATTACTTCAGGAAAGATTTCAGGAAAAATTGCTAAAGATGTTTTTGAAAAAATGCAAGCAGGTGATAAAAATCCTGAAGATATTGTTCAAAAAGAAGGATTAACTCAGCAAAGCAACCCTAAAGAATTAGAAAAAATAATTGATTCTGTTTTATCAAAAAACCAAGATAAAGTTACTCAATATAAATCTGGAAAAGAAAAGCTCTTTGGCTATTTTGTTGGTGAAGTAATGAAAGTATCAAAGGGTAAAGCTAATCCTCAACTAGTAAATGAGATTCTTAAAAAGAAACTTCACTAAATAAAATGGGATCAAATCTTGTAATAACAAAAGAAATTGAAAATTATATTAATAATCATTCGCTCGAATTAACCGCAGTTCAAAAAGAAATAATTTCATATAATAATAGTTTGGGTGACATCAAAAGAATGCAAATATCTATATTACAATGTCATTTTTTACATCTAATTGTTAAAATCTCGAATATCAAAAAAGTTTTAGAGATAGGCACATTTACAGGTTTAAGCGGTTTAACTATGTCAATATCTTTGCCTAAAGATGGAGAGCTTATCACAATCGACAAAAGTGCAGAAAGAAATAAAATTGCATCTAATTTTTTTAGGAAAGCAAAACAAGAAAAAAAAATCAAAACAATCATTGGCTCGGCATTGGAAAGTATAAGTAATTTAAAAGAAAAAGAGCAAAAATTTGATCTTGTTTTTATTGATGCGGATAAAGAAAATTATAAAAATTATTACAATCAATCATTAGATTTAATAGAAAAAAACGGGTTGATCATAGTTGATAATGTTTTATGGCATGGTGAAGTTGTTGATACAAAAAAACAAGATAAGTTAACTACAGTTATCAGAGAATTCAATACCTACGTTAATAGAGATAAAAGAACAGAAAATTTAATCATTCCTGTTGGTGATGGGCTTACAGTTTGTAGAAAGTTGTAATGTATTTTATTTCAGGATTTTACAAGTTTAAAAAAATATTAAATATAGGAAAAAATAAAAAGATTATACAACTATACTTTATTAATAAGGGTATTAGAGGATCTATAATCATTTCAAAAGAGGGAATTAACGGAACAATATCAGCTAAGAGGAAAATTTTAGATGTGGCTCTAAACAAAATAAAAAAAACTTTTAAGTTTAGTAACTTTGATAGCATAAATTTGTCTAAGTGTAGCTATCAACCCTTTCATAGAGGGAAAGTTAAATTAAAAAAAGAAGTAGTTCCTATGGGGATAAAAATATTAAAGAGGAAGTCTAAAAATCATGTAGATCCAACAAAATGGAATAAACTAATAAAAGATAAAAATACTTTTTTACTAGATGCAAGAAAGCCTTTTGAATTTAAAGTTGGCACATTTAAGAGATCAATAAATCCAAACGTTAATAACTTTCGTGAATTCCCAAATTATCTAAAAAATTTAAATAGAGAAAAAACTATAGCAATGTTTTGTACCGGAGGAATAAGGTGTGAGAAGGCAAGCATCTTTCTTAAAAAAAAAGGATTTAAGAACGTTTTTCAATTAAAGGGTGGAATTATAAATTACCTGAAAAAAATAAAAAAAAAAGAAAGTTTGTGGAAAGGTGAATGTTATGTTTTTGATAATAGGGTTTCAATTAAGCATAGCTTAATTCCTGGTTCTTTTTCAATGTGTAGCGGATGTAGAAAGCCAATTTCACCAAAAGAAAAAAAATCAAGAAAATATGAAGAGGGAGTATCATGTCCAAATTGTCACGATCACCTAAAACCTTCACAAAAAGAAAGATTTAGGATGAGGCAAAGACAAATAAATCTTGCTAAAGAACGTGGAAAAAAGCACATATTCCAAAAAGAATATTAAAAATGAATTTATTAAAAGACAATATTCCACAATTAGTTAGAAAACTTTCTTTGCCTGCTATGGTGGGAACTCTTTTTCAAACACTTTATAATATTGTAGATACATTCTTTGCTGGAAAAATATCACCCGAGGCATTATCAGCATTGAGCAAGTCTTTTCCTATTTATTTTATAATAGTAGCTACATCTATTGGAGTTACTGTAGCTGGTACTGCATTGATTGGAAACAGTATTGGTGAGAAAGATAAAGACAAAACTTTAAATTATTTTACACATATTATTTTTTATGGAATTTTAGTTTCTATAATTATTACCTATTTAGGATTATCTTACGCTGAAAAAGTATTTTACTTAATGGGATCAACCAATGAAGTGATTTCTTTAGGCCTTGAATATACAAATGTAATTTATTTAGGTTCAGTCCTTTTTATTTTAGTTGTTGCATTAAATTCGTTTCTACATGCTGAGGGTGATACAAAAACTTATCGAAATATTTTAGTTTTATCTTTCTTTCTTAATATTATTTTAAACCCAATTTTAATTTTTGGTTTTCTTTTTATACCAGCAATGGGTGTAAAAGGTATTGGTATTGCAACTATAATCTCTCAATCCGTGTCATTAATTATCATCCTGATTAAGGTTTTAAAAAATAATAGAGTAAAAGAGATAAATAAAAATTATTTAATACCCAAATTTATTTTTTTTAGAAACATTTTTTTTCAATCAATGCCCATAACTGTATCGATTTGTGGATATGCATTAGCTGCGGCTATTATTTTTACCTATGTTGGCCAATCAGGAGAATATGCTGCCGCAGGTTATGGTGCAGGAACTAGGATTGAACAGGTAGTTCTTCTTCCTATTTTGGGAATCAATACAGCAATTATATCAATAATAGCTCAAAATTATGGTGCTAAAAACTTTAATAGAATAAAGGAAACTTATATTACCGCCATTAAGTATGCTTTTATTATAATGGTTTTTTCGGGAATAGTTGTTTTTATATCGGCAGGCATTATTACAAGTATTTTTTCGAATGATCCTGAAGTAATTGAATACGGAAAAAGATACTTAAAAATTTCAGCATTTGTTTTACCCGCATACCCAGTTTTTTTTCTATCAAATGGTTTTTTTATGGCTTTAAAAAAATCTGAAATGGCTATGATTTCTAATTTTTTTAGAAATGTACTTAATCCAATAGTAGTATTTTATATAGCAAAATATATTGAAGCGAGTTTTAGTACTTTTTTTTGGATATGGGTAGGAATAAATTGGTTTTTCTCCATTTCATATTTCTTGATTATTATCTACTATTTTAAAAATAGATTAGGCAAATCTAGAGCTATCCTTAATCCAAGCCCATAGATGATCTGAAAAAGATCTTCTAACATAAAGATCAACATTTTCTTTTGATTTTCTATGTATAGTTACATCTACATGGTTAAGTATAGTTTGGATTACTTTGTTATCACCAAAAGTTTCTGAATCAAAATTAAAAGGTGATCCCTTAGAAAGTATTTCAAAAATATTAGAACCAGTTAAATTAAATATAGTGTAATGGTCACTTACATTTGTGACAGAGCCTAAATTTGTTTTTGAAATATCTTTAAATAATAATTCTTCCAATTCATAGTCATTAGATTCTTTATCTAAAGTATCATTTGAAACTAAAAGCCACTCATTAGGTCCCAACCACATACATGTAATTTGTTCTTTAGTTGATATTGAACAAGATTCTTTTGGCAGTATCATTCCTAATATTTTTCCAGCTTTACTAACAAAATCTTTATTTTCTAAGTCACCTCGTAAATTAATTTTCGCTACAGGGGTCTTTTCCTTCATTGAAAAATTATTATAAGTATGACTTTCTGTAATTGGCGATGTAAAATTAAGCATTTAATCTCTTACCTTCTTTATCTAAAAAAATTGTATCTGATACTATTACCTCTATGGTTTTGTTTTGCATTGGAACATAAAGTTTTTTTCCTTTTAATTTTTTTCCATTTTTAACAACTGCTAATGCAATAGATTTTTTTAAGTTAGGACTATAGTAGCTTGATGTTACATGTCCGATCATGTTCATTGGAGGTTTATTTTTAACTTCAGCCACTATCTGCGCTCCTTCTTCTAGTATTTCTTTGGGATCATTAGTTAATAAACCTACATATTGTTTTCTATCTTCCCTCATTGTATCTGATCTATATAATGATCTTTTTCCTATAAAATCATATTTCTTTTTACTAACTATCCAATCCATTTGTAAATCTACGGGAGTAACTGTTCCGTCTGTTTCTTGACCTACTATTATGAAACCTTTCTCAGCTCTTAACAAATGCATAGCTTCTGTACCATATGGTGTAATTCCAAATTCTTTTCCTGCAGCCATACATTTTTCCCAAACTGATTGACCATAATTGGCTTGAACATTTATTTCGTAACTTAGTTCACCAGTGAAACTTATTCTCATAACACGACACTTTATTTTATCTATTAAACCATTTGTAAAACTCATATGTGGAAAACTAGTATCTGAATAGTCGATATTTTGTGTTACTTTTTCTAATATTTTTTTACTATGAGGACCACAAACACTTACAGTAGCAAAATGATCAGTTACCGTAGTTAAATAAACTTTTAATTCAGGCCATTCTGTTTGTAGAAAATCTTCAAGTTTACCCATTACAGTAGCTGCACCACCTGTTGTAGTTGTCATTACATAATGATTTTCACTTAATCGAGTTGTAACACCATCGTCATAAACCATTCCATCTTCATTTAGCATTAAGCCATATCTGCATTTTCCTATAGCCAGTTTGCTCCATGCATTTGTATAAACACGATTTAAGAACTCAGAAGCATCTCTGCCTTGAATATCAATTTTTCCTAGAGTTGATGCATCTAATATTCCAGCACACTCTCTCGCAGCTTTCGATTCTCTTTGAACAGCATCATACATATTTTCTTTATCCTTAGGGTAATACCAAGCTCTTTTCCATTGACCAACGTCTTCAAATTTTGCATTATTTTTTTCGTGCCAATCATGTATTGGTGTTTTTCTTGTAATATCAAAAAACTGTCCAACATTTCTTCCTACAAGAGCACCGAAAGTTATTGGGGAGTAGGGTGGACGAAAAGTTGTTGTACCTAATTCACCTAATTTAGTATTTGTAATTTCAGAGACAATTCCTAAAGCGTGCATATTAGCAATTTTTCCTTGATCCGTAGCCATACCTGTAGTCGTATATCGTTTAACGTGCTCTATTGATTTAAAACCTTCTCTCAAGGCAAGTTTAATATCGTTTGCGGTAGAATCATTCTGATAGTCAACAAATGATTTAGTTTTTCCTGAAATTTTGTTACTTGGTATCAACCATATATTTTCAAAAACTCCTCCCTCAGGCTCTAAAACATTAAACTGTTCTGTTTCACTAATACTAAGAAATTCTCTAGTTTTTTCTTGAGCTTCTAAGATAATTTTTTTTAATCCAAAGGTTCCATTGCAAGATCCTACAGATATTTGGCTAAGAGTATTTTTTTTGGGAAAGAAATAATGTTTTTTTTCGTTATAATCTAATTTTCCACCTGATTGAGTAAATAAATGTACTGCTGGTGTATAGCCACCGGAGACACATAATAAATCACAATCTATTTTTAATTTATTTCCAACAACATTGGTATTGTCTTTTGATAAACGCATTACATGTATTTTAGTAATTTTTTTATAACCTTCTGTATAAATAACAGCACTTTTCCAATATATTTTGATACCTAGTTCTCTGCATTTATTAGTGAGAGTTCCATCTGATTTTTCTCGTATATCTATTACTGATTTAACTTTAACACCCTTGTTATGTAGAGTAATTGCTGTTTCATATGCATCATCATTATTTGTGAAAATGCTAATATTATTACCGCATTTTACCCCATAGGTATTAGCATATTTTCTTACAGCTGAAGAAAGCATTATTCCAGGTCTATCATTACAGTCAAAAATCATCGGTCTTTCAATTGATCCTGTAGCTAAAATAACTTTTTTTGCTCTAACCTTCCATAAACGCTGTCTTATTTTTTCTTTTTTATCCTTGTCTGGCAAATGATCAGTTAAATTTTGCATCATTATTAAATAATTATAATTATGATAAGCGGCAACGCTAGTTCTACTTAATAATTTTATATTTTTATTTTTTTGTAATTCTAAGCAGGTTTTCTTTATCCATTCTAAAGGATCCAATTCATTTATTTTATTATAATCTTTGTTAGAAAAATTTAAATTTCCACCAAAATTTGGTCTCTCATCAACTAAAAGTACTTTTTTTCCAGCTTTTAAAGCAGTTTTTGCTGCTACTAATCCAGCTGGTCCCGCACCAACAATAAGAACTTCACAATGATAATAACAATGATCATAAATATCGGGATCTTTTTTTGTAGGAGATTTTCCTAAACCAGCTGCTTTTCTAATAAAATATTCATACACATTTTTCCATAAACTTGCTGGCCACATAAAAGTTTTGTAATAAAAGCCGGCTGGAATAATAGGTGAGAATAAATTATTAATTGACCCTAAATCAAAATTTACTGAAGGCCAAGAATTCTGACTTGTTGCATTTAACCCTTCATAAATTTCAATTTGGGTAGCTCGTAAATTTGGATCAGTTTTACCCTTATCTTTAATGATTTGAACTAATGCATTAGGCTCTTCAACTCCAGATGTTAATATTCCTCTAGGTCTATGATATTTAAAACTTCTACCGACTAAATGAATTCCATTAGCTAAGAGAGCTGAAGCTAAAGTATCACCTTTGTAGCCATAAAAAGTTTTTCCATTAAATTTAAAAGAAATACTTTCGCTTCTATTTATTTGGCCACCAGAAGATAATCTATATTTGCTTGTCATTATTTATTTGGCTTTTCTCCAATTTTATAAACAGAATGGATTTTATCGTTTGATGTATCTCTTGCAGCATTGAACCAACGTCTGCATCCATGAGAATGATTCCATCTTTCATATTGAAGTCCTTTTATATTTTTTCTCATAAATAAATATTCGGCCCATTGATCATCGCTTAACTCAGTTGGTTGTTTAGGTCTTACTAAATGAGCTTCTCCGCCATAGCTGAATTCACTATGATCTCTTTCTCCACAATATGGACATTTAATTATAAACATATTAATGAGCTACTGCTGCTGCTCCATGTTCATCAACGAGATCTCCGCTAATAAATCTGTTAATGTTGAATGCTGCGTTTAAAGCATGCGGCTCGTCTTTTGCTATAGTATGAGCAAACAAATGTCCTGATCCAGGGGTAGCTTTAAATCCACCAGTTCCCCATCCACAATTAAAATAAAGTCCTTTAATTGAAGTTTTGCTTATTATGGGACTTGCATCTGGGCAAATATCGACAACTCCACCCCATTGTCTTAACATTCTAAGTCTACTAAAAATTGGATAAAGTTCTAAAATAGCTTTTAAAGTACCTTCAATAATTTCATGAGTACCTTTTTGAGTGTATGATATGTAAGAATCTGTTCCTGCTCCTATAACAAGTTCACCTTTATCAGATTGACTTACATAGGCGTGAACAGCGTTAGACATAACAACAGTATCGATTATTGGTTTGATTGGTTCAGAAACTAATGCCTGCAAAGGTTTGCTTTCAAGAGGAAGTCTTAGACCAGCCATGTTTGCTATAACACTAGAATGACCTGCTGCTACAACACCAACTTTTTGAGTTTTAATAAATCCTCTTGTTGTTTCTATTCCTTCAATAGAATTACCATTTCTTTTTATTCCTTTTACTTCACAATTTTGAATTATATCAACACCCATTGAATCTGCGCCTCTAGCATAACCCCAAGCAACAGCATCGTGTCTTGCGGTACCAGCTCTTCTTTGTAATGTACTACCCATTACTGGATAACGGATATTAGGTGAACAATTAATAATGGGACAAAATTTTTTGACTTGTTCCACATTAAGCCAATCACAATCTATCCCATTAAGTCTATTTGCATGAGTTCTTCTTTTTAATTCTCTTACATCATGTTGATTATGAGCTAAATTCATAACTCCTCTCTGACTAAACATGACATTATAATTTAACTCCTGAGAAAGATTTTCCCAAATTTTTAATGCATGATCATAGAGACCAGCGCTAGCATCCCAAAGATAATTTGATCTTATTATAGTAGTGTTTCTTCCAGTGTTACCACCACCAATCCAACCTTTTTCAACAACAGCAATATTTTTTAAATTATGTTCTTTTGCTAAATAATATGCAGTAGCTAAGCCATGACCTCCACCACCAACAATAACAGCATCATATTCTTTTTTAGGCTCAGGATCTCTCCAAGCTCTTTGCCAATTTTCATGATAGCTTAAAGAGTTTTTAATAAGAGCAAATATTGAATATTTTTTCTTCATTATAATAAATTATATCAATTACTTATTTTTTCTCTAGATAAATCATGCAAATAAATAGCCACAGCTATCCAAATTATTATGAATCCGATTAATTTATTTAAATCAAAATATTCATTATAATAAAATGCACCCAGTAAAAACTGACAGGTAGGAGTTATAAAGAAAACCATACCTGACGTTCCTAGGCCAGCTAAATCTACTCCCTTTAGAAATAAAAAAAGAGGAATTACTGTCATAGGTCCAGCTAAAAATAACCAAAATGCGATTTTTGGATTATCAAGTGAAAAATAGTAATTTCCATCAATAGTGATTAAATAAAAAATAAGTAATGCTAACGGTGTTATATATAAACTTTCTATTAATAATCCAACGTCTGACTCGACACTTATTTTCTTTCTCAATAGCGAATAAATGCTCCATGTTAATGCAACTATTAATCCTACCCAAGGAACTGAAGCAAAATTAAGTAGTAAATATCCTACCGAAATAGCTACAAGTAAAACAGATAATATTTTTTGTTTATTGTATGGTTCCTTTAAAAAGAGAATCCCAAAAAAGACACTTAGTATTGGCATTATGAAATAACCAAAACTAGCATCAATAATTTTGTTAGTAACAACTGCATATATCCAAGTTGACCAATTAGTAAAAATTAAAATTCCAGTGATTAAAAGATAAATCATTTCCTTTTTTTTTTTAATAATTTTAAAAAAACTATCCCATTTAGAAAATAATGAAGTCGTAATAATTAGAGAGAAGGCGGTCCAAATAGTTCTATGCACTACTAATTCAATAGGTCCTGCAAATGATGAAGATTTAAAATAGATAACACCTATAGTTCCCCACCATAATGAGCCGCTAGCACCATATAAAATCCCATTGAAAGTATTTTTTTTCATAAATTATTGTTATCATTAAATTGAAAACAAACTAAAATAAAGGTAAATAGGTCACTAGGAGAGGTGGGTGAGTGGTTTAAACCAGTCGTTTGCTAAATGACCGTACGTGGAAACATGTACCGAGGGTTCGAATCCCTCCCTCTCCGCCACAATTAGTAGTGCGGCTTATCTTCAAAAAAGTTATAAATTTTTACAGGTTTTCCACTTAATATGTATCTATATACATTTACATTTTCTAAAACTCTTTGAACATAATTTCTAGTTTCTTTAAATTTAATTAGTTCAATCCAATCAATATAATTTATTTTACCTTTTTGTGGATCACCATTAATTTTTTTCCAATATCTTACTCTTTTTGGTCCAGCATTATATGCAGCTAAAGCAAAAGGATAAGATCCTTCGTAATCTTCTAACAATCCAGCTAAATAATAAGAACCTAATTTTATATTATAAAAAGGATCACTTTTTAGTCTGCTTTTTGAATATGGAAGCTTAGCCTGTTTGGCCACTAATTTTGCCGTGTATGTCATAAGCTGCATCATACCTCTTGCACCAGCATAGCTATTAGCTCTTTGATCAAATTCACTTTCTTGTCTAATCACTGCCAATATAAGTTCTGGTTTTGGCATAGATTTTTGATTAACAATTTCCGGAGTATCAATAACAGGATAATTTAGTTCGTTATGAAATCTCTTTTCATATGAGGCTTTTTTAGATATTTGAATTGCAAAATCGTATCTGCCAATTTCTGTAGCAAGTTTTCCTGCTAATACTTCGCTTCCCTCATTTATATTTACCGTAGCCAAATGTTTAAGAAAATCTTTTGAATATTTAGTTTTATCAAGTTCTTTTAATAAACGTACAGCTTTAATCAGAGAATTTTTATTGAATTCTTTTTTATATTTTTCTGAAACTTTAAATTGATCTGATAAAGTGAACGACTCGTTCGGATTATTTTCAAGAAAAGATAGTTGTCCATAGTATGTGTTTAAATATTTAGCGCCTTCTTTAAACCATTCTTCAGATTTCTGTTTATTTTTTATTGTTTTATACGTTCTTCCCAACCAATAAGCTCCTCTTGATAAGCTTATAGGATAACCTACATTATTATAAAAATTTTTAAAATGTTGTACAGCTAAGTTTGGATCATCTAAAAATGTAAGCGCTATCCAGCCAGAAAGCCATTCAGCTTCAGCATATTCAGGACCTTCCATTAAAGAATGATTGCTACTAACTTTGTATGCGGTTGGATATTTTTTTTTATAAATTAAAGAACGAGTTAGAATAGCTCTTTCCTTCCACCAAATATCAGGTCTTACAAGTTTTTCTGGATCGTTTGGAACTTTAAATAAAATTTCCAAAGAAGGGTCTAATCTACCTCTTCTCCTGCGCCATTTAAGTCTATCATATTTCAAGCCGATATCGTTTTTGAATCTTTGTGGAACTTTAGCGATTGCATCATCAACTCCATAGGATCTGCTCATTAATAATTGTCTTGCCCTATATAAAGCCGTTTCATCTTTTGGTAGGTATCTAAGCATTCTTTGTACATCCCAATGCTTTCCCTCCCAAGCATGCCAATCTGCTCTTTTTATATTATCTTCTACAGTAATTATTTTTTTGTATTTTTTCCTTAAATATCTCAAATTAGATTTTGATAATCTAGCTTTTATCCAACCTTCTTTTATTAATTTAGATCCTTTTTCTAACTCTCCTTGGGATATATATATCTCACCAAGTTTTATTTTACCAAAATCACTTAGAGGATCTTTACCGTTAAACCATTTGATAATAGATTGAGGTGAATTTGATTTAAGATTAATTTTGTGTTCAGCAAGATATTTAAGTCTATTAATTCTTGGATATTCAGGATTGCTATTAATAAAAGATAAATAATCATAAAAACTTGCTGAGTTTGAAGACTTCTTTAAATAAAGATAATTTATTAAATTATATAAAGTTTTATCTTTAGCTTTTTTTGAGGTTTTTAGAGCACTTTGCCATTTTTTCTTGTCAACAAATTTAAAAGCAGATTTTGCAATTTTAAAATCTCTCTTTGATAATATTAAGGATTTAGATACTGTTTTATCAATTTCCTTTTTTACTATTAAAGGTTTTTTTTCTGGATAAATAAAAACTTGTTCTTTATCAATATCGGTAGATTCGACTATTTCTAAACTTGTTTCAATTTGTTTTTTTTCTATGGGCTTTTTTTTAGGATAAATCTCTTTTTTTTTGGCAGTCTTAATTTTTATATCTTCATCTATAATTGGTTTTGGCAATGGCAATATTTGATCTGCCATAGCTGAGCATGTTGTAAAAAGTATGATAAATGCTACTAAAATTACTTTAAGTTTAACAAGATTCTTCATAAATTTAAGATGATTTACTTTTTTAAACTATGTTATAAAGATTTATGTTCAAAGGATCAATTGTAGCTTTAATAACGCCATTCAAGAATAATAAACTTGATGAAGATTGTTATATATCACTAATACATCACCATCTTAAAAATGGGACATCTGGTCTTGTTCCTGCAGGAACAACAGGTGAATCTCCCACATTAAATCATGAAGAACATGAAAGGGTGATTGAACTATGTGTAAAAGAATCTAAAGGTAAAATTCCGGTAATAGCTGGAACAGGATCTAATTCAACAGAAGAAGCGATATCCTTAACAAAGTACGCAGAGAAAGTAGGGGCTAATGCTGCTTTGGTAGTTACACCTTATTATAATAAACCGACGCAAGAAGGTTTGTATCAACATTTCAAAGCTATAAACGATAATACGTCATTACCCATAATAATTTATAATATACCTCCACGTTCAGTAGTAGATATGAGTGTTGATACTATGTCTAGATTGTTCGAACTAAAAAATATTATAGGAGTTAAAGATGCTACAGGTGATTTAAATCGAGTTGATGAACAGAAAAAAAAAATGGGACCAGATTTTATCCAATTATCAGGTGAAGATGGCACTGCTTTAGATTTTAACCTTCGTGGTGGAGTTGGTTGCATTTCTGTTACGGCAAACGTTGCTCCAAAACTTTGTTCAGAGTTTCAAGAGTCTTCAACAGCTAAAAATAATAGTAACTTGTTAGCAAAAGCAAAAGTAATTAATGAAAAATTAATGCCACTTCATAAAGCTCTATTTATTGAAAGTAGTCCAAGTCCAGTGAAGTATGCTGCAAGTTTATTAAATCTAAGTTCAGATGAAGTTAGGCTTCCACTTGTAAAAATTACTGATGAAACTAAAAAAGCTGTAAAATCTGCAATGAAGCATGCCGATTTAATTTAGGAATGAAGCATAAAACCAAAAGTGGTTTAAAAATAATATCAAATAATAGAAAAGCGAGATTTAATTATTTTTTTAGTGAATTTTTTGAGGCTGGTATAGTCTTAAAGGGATCTGAGGTCAAATCATTAAGAGATGGAAAGGCAAATATTTCAGAATCATATGCTTTTGACGAAAATGGAGAAATATATTTAGTAAATTCTCATATACCTTCATATAAAGAATCTAGTTATAATAATCACGATCCAAAACGTAATAGAAAACTTTTATTAAATAAAAGAGAAATTAATAAACTTATTGGTAGAATAAACAGAGAAGGCTTCACACTAATACCAACAAAAATATATTTTAAAAAAGGCAAAGCTAAGATTGAGATAGCAGTAGCTAAAGGTAAGAAACATTATGATAAAAGATATGATAAAAAAAAGAGAGATTGGCAGAGAGAGAGAGCTAGATTTTTTAGAAAATCAAGCTAGATTATTATGGTTTTGTTAGGCATAGGATCAAATTTAAAATCTAATTTTGGTGACCGAATTAAGAATATTGATATTGCAATTTCATATCTTGAACATTATGAGATTAAACTAATAAAGAAATCAAGTTATTACGAGACCCCATCTTATCCAGATCCTAGTAAACCAAAATTTATTAATGTTGTTATTGAAGTAAGCACTTATTTACCTCCAGAAGATTTAGCTTCTGTTCTAATTTATGTTGAGGAAAAATTAGAGCGAAAAAGAAATGAAAAAAATGAACCAAGAACATGTGATATAGATATAATTGACTATGAAGGAAAAAACATGAACTTTAAGTATAAAAACCTAGACTTTACAGTTCCTCACGAAAAACTTGATTTTAGAAATTTTGTTTTAATACCATTGCAAGAAATACTACCAAATTGGATACATCCAAAAAGTAAAGAAAAAATTAGCACTTTGTTGAAAAAGCTTTCTCTAGAGGATAGAAAATCTATATTAAAGGTAAAAAAAAATTGATATAATCTTAAAATGCTAGATCAAAAAGATTTAATTAAAAAAGTTAAAGATTATAATAAATTTTTAAATCCAGAAACTTTATCAAAAGCTTATAATTTTGCACTTAACGCTCATAAAGATCAAAAAAGAGATTCCGGAGATCCATATTTAACGCACCCGGTGGCTGTTGCAAATATTTTAACTGATTTGAAACTTGATAGTGCCACTATCGCAACAGGACTTTTGCATGACACTATAGAAGATACTAAAATAACTTATACAATGGTTGAAAAAGAGTTTGGCAAAGAGGTTGCTGACTTAGTTGAAGGTGTTACTAAAATTTCTGAATTAGAAGGTAAAATAATTGAAAATTCAAAAGCTGAAAATATAAGAAAACTCATCCTTGCCACATCTAAAGATATAAGAGTTTTGCTAGTCAAATTAGCTGATCGCCTTCATAACATGCGGACTTTAAATTCTATTTCTGACAAAAGTAGAAAAATGAGAATAGCAAAAGAAACAATGGAAATTTACGCCCCTCTTTCTGACAGAATGGGAATGAACCACATAAGAGATGAATTAGAGGATTTATCATTTAAAATGTTAAATCCTGAAGCGAGAAATTTAGTTGTAGAAAAACTTTCGCGTAATAAAAAAAGTAGAGAAGATAGTTTTAAAGAAATTTCAGATAATTTTGCAAAAATTTTAAAAAAAAGTAAAGTAAATGCAAAAATTGTAGGCAGAGAAAAAAGCCCCTTTTCAATTTGGAGAAAAATGCAATCCAAAAGAGTTTCAGTTGAACAACTTACAGACATAATAGGTTTTAGGATAATAGTTGATGATGTTGAGACATGCTATAAAGTTCTTGGAATTTTTCATAGCCACTGGTCAACAATTCCTGGCAGATTTAAAGATTTTATATCTACACCAAAAATTAATAACTATAAATCTATTCATACAGCTATAATAGGTCCAAGAAAAGAAAGAGTAGAAATTCAAATTCGAACGCATCAAATGCATGAATTTGCTGAGAGAGGTATTGCTTCACATTGGATTTATAAATCTTCTGAAAGAGTAAATCAGTTAGCACTCAAAGAATATGATTGGTTAAGAGATCTTGTGGAAATAATGGAAAAAGATACAAACCCTGAACATTTTTTGGAATATACAAAATTACAAATGTTTCAAGATAATGTTTTCTGTTTTACTCCAAAAGGAGAAGTTATTAAATTACCTAGAGGTGCTACAGCGATAGATTTTGCTTATGCAGTTCATACGAAAATAGGAGACAGACTAAAATTATGTGAAATAAATGGAAGAGGTTCACCGATTCAAAGTATTTTAAAAAATGGAGATATGGTAAATATTATTTCAACCCAAAATACCTCGCCCTCAATTCAATGGTTAACTTATGCAAAAACCGGTAAGGCTAGGGCTGCTATAAGAAGATATTGGCAAAATAAAAAAAACATCAATCAAAAAGATGAAAAAAGATATGTAAGCAGTTTACGTATTAAAATACCTAATGCCCC